>JAHIJU010000248.1 GCA_018898235.1 Actinomycetota bacterium
CCGTGCCGTCGCGTCCGTACCTGCAGCTCGGGCTGTCGAAGAACGTGACCTACACCTACGACCCGGCTGCTGCGGCCGGTCACCACATCACCTCGGTGACCATCAACGGCACGCCGCTCGACCCGGCGGCGTCCTACCGGGTGGGCACGTTCTCCTTCCTGGCCCAGGGCGGGGACAACTTCCGGATCTTCACGTCCGCCAGCGATGTGCGCGACTCCGGTCTGGTCGACCGGGACGCGTGGATCTCGTACCTGACCGCCAACCAGCCCGTCTCGCCGAGCTTCGCCCGGCGCGCCGTGCAGGTGACCGGGCAGCCGTCGGCTGCGACCCAGGGCGACACCCTCTCGTTCGGGGTTGCCGGTCTGGACCTCACCTCGCTGGGCACCCCGGCCACGACGTCGCTCGCGGCCTCGTGGGTCGGCAGCACCCAGGCACCGGTGACGGTGCCCGTCTCGGCGGGTGCCGCGACGGTGGCCGTGCCCGTGCCCTACGACGTGCTGGGGGCTGCGACCCTGCAGCTCGTCGCCACGCCGTCCGGCACCACGGTGACCATCCCGGTCACGGTGGCCTCCGGCGGGCCCGTCCCGGCCAAGGCTCCGGGCCGCGCGGTCCTGAGCAGCGACAACGGGTGGGACACCGGTCTGCAGGACGGTGACTACACGATCTCCGCGAACATGTGGTGGGGCCAGAACGGCACCAAGTTCCGGCTCTACGAGAACGGGACGCTGGTCGGCGAGGTCAAGCTGAGCGACCACACCCCGGTCGCCCAGCTGGCGCAGGTGCACCTGTCCGGCCGGGTCAACGGCACGTACGTCTACACCGGCGAGCTCATCAACGCCAAGGGCACCACGGCCACGTCCACGCTCACGGTGCGCGTCAAGGACGCCAACCCGGGTGCCGTGGTCCTGACCAACGACAACTGGGACCGCAACGGCTCGTACACGGTCACGGCCGACAAGTGGTGGGGCACCCCCGCCACGACCTACCGCCTTTACGAGGACGACGTGCTCATCGACACCCAGTCGCTGAGCGACCCGTCGATCAACGCCCAGCACGCCTCGACGGTGCTGACCGGACGCGCGGTCGGCACCCACACCTACCGGGCCGAGCTGGCCAACGCGGCAGGGGTGACGAGCAGCAAGGTCATGAAGGTGACGGTCTCCAAGCCGTGACCTCGCGGTGAGCCGCACCGGGCGACCGGTGCGGCTCACCCGGTGACAGACTCCGCCCGGGTGCGGTGCCCGATGGGCACCGCACCCGGGCGGAGCTGTCTACCGGTCTCGACGTGCGAGCACGACGGTGTCGATCAGGGTCCCCTGCTCACCGTCGGGCCCGGTGGCCGGACGCTCGCGGGTCTGCGCGACCAGGACGGACCAGCGGTGCGGGTCGAGGGCGAGGGCCGCCAGATCGTCGTCCGGCGTCGGGAACGTGTGGCCGTGGACCATCTCGCGCGGCGCCCAGGACGGGGCCGCGGCGTGGGCGACGACGAGCAGGTGCCCACCCGGGGCGACGAACCCGGTGGCCCGGCGCAGGATCTCGGCGCGCGGGATCGGCACCGGCCAGGACTGCAGGAACGACGCGGTCACCAGATCGAACGCACTCTCGGTGGTCCAGGTCGCCAGGTCTGCGGCGATCAGCTGGAGCCGGTCCGGCGCGATGCCGATCCCGGCCGCGGCGGTCGACCCACGTTCGACCGCCGTGGGTGACAGGTCCACCCCGGTGACCTGCCAGCCCTGCTGGGCGAGCCAGACCGCATCGCCGCCCTCCCCGCAGCCGAGGTCCAGCGCACGCCCCGCTGGCAGCCCCGCCGCGGTCTGGGCGAGCACCGGGTTGACCCGCCCCGACCACATCCGGTCGGTGCCGGCGTACCGGTCCTCCCAGTAGGCGGCGGCGGTGACGAGCTCGCTCATCGGGTACCCACCCCGGTCGTCACGAGGTGGCAGGTGCCGTGCCGCAGCATCGGGTCGCATCGTTCGGTCATGGTCGCAGTCCACCTGGCATGATGGCCGAAGCGCAAACACTCTTGCGGAATCAGCAAGGAGCCGAGAATGGCCGACGAGCTCGACCAGGTGGGGCCGCGGCTGCGTGCCGCGCGGGTGGCGCGCGGCTGGACCCTCGACACCCTGGCCGGTCGCGCGGGCATGTCGCCCAGCACCCTGTCCCGGCTGGAGTCCGGGAAACGGCAGGCCAGCCTCGAGCTCCTGCTCCCGCTGACCCGTCAGCTGGGGATCCGCATCGACGACCTCGTCCCCGCCTCGACCCCCGATCCGCGCGTGCAGCGGCCCGTCATCCGACGCGACGGAATGGTCATCGCCCCGCTGGCCCCCGAGGGCTCCCCGATCCGCACCTACAAGATCTCCTACCCGCCGAGCGGCGCCCCGCCCGCACCGCGCGTGCACGACGGCTACGAATGGCTCTACGTGCTCAGCGGCCGACTGCGCCTCCGGCTCGGCGACCAGGACCTCGTCCTCACCCACGGCGAGGCGGCCGAGTTCGACACCCGCACGCCCCACGCCATGTCCGCGGCCGGGGGACACCCCGCGCAGGTGATCAGCATCTTCAGCGAGTCCGGCGCCCGGATGCACACGCACGCCGCCCCGCCCGGAGCCGAGGCGTCCCTGGACTGAGCCCGCGACGGCGCCCTGCGCCAGGCGCGCCGCCGGCCGACCTGGGCGCGTGGCCCGCGCCTCGGGCGGAGGCAGCAACCGCCCAACCCTCAGCATGGTGAGCATCTGACCGATGGGTAACTCAGGGCGAATCGCGCCTGCCGAGGAGCGAGGGCCATGAACGGGTCGACCAGCACCGCACGCGACGCCACCCGCAGCCCCGACGCGGTCGTCCCGCGCCGCCGTGGCGTGACGGCTTGGTTCTCCGACCGCACGATCCGCACCAAGATCCTCTCGCTCGTCGGAGCACTCGCGATCGTCGCGGGGTACACCGGCTGGCTCGCGGTGACGTCGCTCCACGAGGTCTCGTCTGACGCGACGTCGATCGACAACGCCCAGCGGACCGTCGCCGTCCCGCTCGCCGTCGTGCACCAGGAAGAGATCAAGGCGCGCATGCTCGTCGCCCAGGCGGGCGCGTACCCGACGGACACCGGCGACGAGCAGCAGGTGTTCAGGGACAAGATCGCCGCGACCGACGCCGACCTGAAGACCGCAGCGGATGCCGTCGACGCGGGCATCGCCGGCACCGAGGTCCCTCCGTGGACCGCGTTCAAGACGGACTGGGCGGCATGGATCGCGATCCGCGACGCCCAGCTCCTGCCCGCTGCATTCGCCGATGACGGCGCTGCGTTCGCCCAGGTGAGCGGCACCATCGCCCAGCCCGTGCTCGACAAGGCGATCGCCGACCTGGAGGCCACCGAGTCGGCGATGGCGGCCTCCCTCGACCAGGTCGCCACCGAGGCCGCGGGCGAGGCCGCGTCCGCCATCCGGACCGTGACGGTGACGCTGATCGCGGGGGTGCTCCTGGTGGTCCTCCTCGGCCTGTGGACGGCCCGTCTGATCCGTCGCCAGATCGTCGGGGTCCAGCACGCGCTCGACGCCCTCGCATCGGGCGATCTGACGGTGGCGGCCGATGTGGCCAGCACCGACGAGATGGGGCACATGGCTCGCTCCCTGAACCTGGCCCAGACCTCGCTCCGTGAGGCGCTCCAGGAGGTGGCGACGACGGCGGCGACCGTCGACGCTGCGGCCGAGCAGCTCGCGGCGTCGAACTCCCAGGTGGCGGCCGGGTCGGACGAGACCAGCGCGCAGGCCGGTGTGGTCGCAGCCGCAGCGGAACAGGTCAGCCGGAACGTGCAGACGGTCGCGGCGGGCGCCGAGGAGATGGGCGCCTCGATCCGGGAGATCTCCCAGAACGCCAACCAGGCCGCCAGGGTCGCGTCGCAGGCCACCGGGGTGGCCGCGACGACCAACGACACGATCGCGAAGCTGGGCATCTCGTCGGCGGAGATCGGCAACGTGGTGAAGGCGATCACGTCCATCGCGGAGCAGACGAATCTGCTGGCGCTCAACGCGACGATCGAGGCGGCACGCGCCGGTGAAGCGGGCAAGGGCTTCGCGGTCGTGGCCGGCGAGGTCAAGGACCTGGCCCAGGAGACGGCGCGCGCCACCGAGGACATCGCCCGGCGGGTCGAGGCCATCCAGGCCGACACGACGGGGGCGGTCCAGGCCATCGAGGAGATCGCCGGCATCATCGCGACGATCAACGACTACCAGCTGACCATCGCGAGCGCCGTCGAAGAGCAGACCGCGACGACCAACGAGATGTCCCGTTCGGTCCAGGAGGCCGCGACCGGGTCGGTCGAGATCGCCACCAACATCACCGGGGTCGCCCGCTCGGCCTCCACCACGACCGAGGTGCTCGGACAGGTCAGCCAGTCCGTGGCCGAGCTCGCCCAGCTGTCCGCGGCCCTGCGCACCAAGATCTCGGCCTTCACCTTCTGACCGGCCCGCTCGACCGCGCACCCGCGTCGGGTGCGAGTGGTCACGTGGGGGAAACGACACGCCGCGCTCCCACAGCCAACTGACCAGTTGCCGCGATGGCGACGTGCCGGACCGAGGGCTCGATCAGTGCAGCCGACGACGGGTCGAGCGGCGGCCGAGCAGCACCAGGACGCACGCCGATGCCACGACCGCACCGACGCCGAGCGGCGGGGCGATCCACCAGGCCGCACCGGTCGCGACGCCGAGCGCCACGGGCCACC
>JAHIJU010000249.1 GCA_018898235.1 Actinomycetota bacterium
GCCGGATCCTGCGGGCGAACGTGCAGCTGCTGCCGGACCCGACCATCGAGACCAGCGAGTCGGGCACCCGGCACCGCACCGCGCAGCGCGTCTCCAAGCAGACCGGCCTGCCCGTCATCTCGGTGTCGGCGTCGATGCGGATCATCGCGCTGTACGTCGGCGGCGCGCGGCACGTGCTGGAGGACTCCACCACCATCCTGTCGCGGGCCAACCAGGCCCTGGCCACCCTCGAGCGCTACAAGGCCCGACTCGACGAGGTCAGCGGCACGCTCTCGGCGCTGGAGATCGAGGACCTCGTCACCGTGCGGGACGTCTCCTCGGTGGTCCAGCGGCTGGAGATGGTCCGCCGCATCTCGGACGAGATCGACGGCTACGTCGTCGAGCTCGGCACCGACGGGCGGCTGATGTCCCTGCAGCTCGACGAGCTGGTCGGCGGTATCGGTGCCGACCGTGAGCTCGTCATCCGGGACTACGTGGACACCTCCCGCCACGATGTGCCCGCCGTGCTCGACGAGCTGGGCGAGCTCGACTCCACCCAGCTGCTCGACCCGGCGCACATCGCCCGGGTGCTCGGGCTGCCGGGTGCAGGCGAGGCGCTCGACGCCGCCGCCGGGGCACGCGGCTACCGCCTCCTGGCCAAGATCCCGCGGCTCCCCGCCCCGGTGATGGAACGCCTCGTGCAGCACTTCGGTGGTCTGCAGCGGCTGCTCGCGGCCTCTATCGACGAGCTCATGGCCGTCGACGGCATCGGCGAGCAGCGCGCCCGGGCAGTCCGGGAGGGGCTGTCCCGGCTCGCCGAGTCGAGCATCCTCGAGCGGTACGTCTAGGCAGGTCCGGGGGCTGGCGGCGGAGCTCAGCCCAGCACGAACGCCGCAGGGGCCGCCTGCGCGCCGCCGACGCTGAAGGTCGCGACGTACGTGCCGTCGCCGGGCTTGGGCAGACCGGCCGCGCAGCCGGGCGCCGAGCGTTCACGGTTCCAGACCAGCGTCGTGGTGTCGGTCATACCGGGCGCGAGCAGCAGCGTGCGGCGATCGGCGTCCGGCGCCGCGCAGTCCTGGTTCGACCACACCCGGTCGGTGCCCGAGGTCACCACGATCGAGCGGTAGCCGTCGCCCGCATCGACCAGGCACGACGTCGCGCCGTTGTTGGTGATGGTGAGCGTGAACGTCGGGCTGACCTCGGCCCCGAAGCTGGGGGCGGCCGCGACGGCCGTGAGCGCGAGGTCCCCGGCGGCGCAGTCGGTGACCCCGCCCGGCAACGTCGAGGTCGGGCTGGTCGGGGCGGTCGGGATGTCCGGCGGGGCGGTCGTGGTGACGGTGGGCGGCGGCGTCGCGGCGTCCGACCCCCCACCGCCGATCGCACGCACGAGCAGCACGACGACCGTCACGACGAGGGCGAGGGCCACGAGCACGACGATCCGACGCACCAGGTACACCCGGGCCGGGAGCCGTCGTGCCATCTGTCACCTCGTGGTTCGTCGCGGCGGTCACACCCCCGGGTCCGGGGGCGCTGCCACGGTACGCACCGGTGCTGCGGTCTCCCGGCCGGGCACGCCGGGCGGGCCACGTTGCGCGGGCCACGGTGCAGCGGGCCCCACGAGCGCACCGAGGCACTCCCGGCCGGGCGCTCCTCTCCGCGCCGGTCCCTTCCGGCGACGCGGGCGACCGTCCGCCGCGCCGATCGAGGTCGGGGCGACCCCCGCGGCCGCTCAGGGCAGGATGTGCCGGTGCACGACGCCCTGCTGCGATGGTTCGACGCGAACGCCCGCGACCTGCCATGGCGCGCGGCGGACCGCACGCCCTGGGGCGTGCTGGTGAGCGAGGTCATGCTGCAGCAGACCCCGGTGGCCCGGGTCGAGCCGGTGTGGCGCACCTGGATGGACCGGTGGCCGACTCCTCCCCACCTGGCGACGGCCACCGCTGCCGAGGTGCTGCGGGACTGGGGGCGGCTCGGCTACCCGCGTCGCGCGCTGAGGCTGCTCGACAGCGCCCGGGCCATCACCGATCTGCACGCCGGTCAGGTCCCGGACGACGAGGCGGCGCTGCGCGCGCTGCCGGGGATCGGCGCCTACACGGCTGCGGCCGTCCGGGCCTTCGCCTTCGACCGGCGTTCGCTCGTGCTGGACACCAACGTCCGCAGGGTCCTGAGCAGATCCGTGGCCGGTCGAGCCCTCCCGCCGCCGTCCCAGACCGTGGCCGAGGAACGTGCCGCCGCCGCCCTGCTGCCCGACGACGGTCCGGCCGCGGCCCGCTGGTCGCTGGCGCTCATGGAGCTGGGGGCGCTCGTCTGCACGGCCCGCGACCCGCACTGCGGGTCCTGTCCGCTGCGCGCGGGCTGCGCGTGGCTCGACGCCGGCAGCCCGCCCGACGAGCACGCCGCCCGCCGTCGCACCCAGGCCTGGACCGGGACCGACCGGCAGGCCCGCGGACAGGTGCTGGCCGCCCTGCGCGCCGCCGATGGACCGGTGCCGACGGCGGATCTGGTGTGGCCCGATCGGGAGCAGCTCGGCCGCTGCATCGCGACGCTCGCGGCCGACGGGTTGGTCGAGCCCGTACAACTGCCCGACGGGCGGCCGGGCGTCCAGCTGCCCGATGGACGGCCGGACGAGCTGCGGCCCGGCGTCCGGCTGCCCGGCGCACCCTCGGCCGACGGACGGTCCGAGTGATCCGCCGACACCGATCGCTCGGCCGGACAGCGCTCGAACCCGGACTCCCGGGCTCCGCGCGCTACCGGACGGATCCGCCGGCCGCGGCGCTCAGAGCTCGAGCAGCATCCGGGTGTTGCCCAACGTGTTCGGCTTGACCCTGGCCAGGTCCAGGAACTCGGCGACGCCGTCGTCGTGGCTGCGCAGCAGTTCGCTGTAGACGTCCTGGCCGACGGGCGCTCCCTCGATCTCGACGAACCCGTGCGCGGCGAAGAAGTCCACCTCGAAGGTCAGGCAGAACACCCGCTCGAGGCCGAGCTCGCGCGCCCGGTCGACGAGCGCCAGGAGCAGCGCATGGCCGAGCCCGTGGCGCCGGTACGTCGGGTCGACGGCCAGCGTGCGGACCTCGGCCAGATCGGACCACATGACGTGCAGGGCGCCGCAGCCCACGACGACGCCGCCGAGCTCGACGACCAGGAACTCCTGGACCGCCTCGTAGTAGGCGACCCACTCCTTGGCGAGCAGGATGCGCCGCGCGGCGTAGGGCTCGACCAGGTCATGGATGGTGCGCACGTCCGCAGGAACCGCCGGCCGCACGCGCAGCTGAGCACTCACGGCCCCCGAGGCTAGCCCCCCCCCAACCCAACCCCCCAGCCCCACCCCAGCCCCGCCGGGGCCGCAACTGGGCACTTCGGCGGCCGACACGCCGCCCGCGCGCTTCCAACTGGCCACTTCCGAGGCTTCCGCGGACCGGGAACCGGCGGGTGGGGTCGTCAGGATCGGGCGGGGCGGCGGGGGGGTTTACGGACGTTGTCCATGAGCCTGGTGGCGGTGCGCTCGTCGACCACGAGGTCGGTCATCACCCCGGCGCGCAGTGCGGCGAGCAACGGGGCGACCTTGTTGTCACCGGCCACGACGGCGACCCGGCGCGGGATGTGCTGGAGCTGTTCCGGCGTCGGCCCGGTGGCGCGGTCGTTGAGCGACACGTCGCGCCACGAACCGTCGGCCCGCAGGAACACCGTGCACACGTCGCCGACCACACCCTGGGCCTTGAGCTCGGCGATGTCGTCGGCGTCC
>JAHIJU010000024.1 GCA_018898235.1 Actinomycetota bacterium
CGACGGTTCGTGCGGACCTCGGAGGCGGCGGCAGGGTTTGGCGTTCCGCACGAGGGCTTCGAGGAGGAGGGTTCCGCGAAGCGATCCAGACGGTACCCGACGGGTGAACGCCATGTCACGCGTTGGTCACGAAGGTCTCGCGACGGACTCGGACGAACTCCGCCCGGCCCGCGCAAACGGCCCGTTTGACCTGCAGAAATACCCAATCCGGACCAATTGACCGGATCGAGGCCATCCGTCAAGGTGATGAACCTCACGCAGCCTGGGCGGCCCTCACGAACACGTGCCGGGCGAGCTCCTCGGGCAGGTCGAGCAGTACCGCCGAACCCGGCGCAGCCACGCTCACCAACCCGTCGACCCGCTCCACCGCGACCACGGCCCCCGGCAGCACCCCCGCCTCGGCCAACCGCGCCAGCAGCTCGGTGTCGACCTGCAGCGGCTCACCGAGCCGGGCGATCTGCGCCGTCGCCTCGGACCAGGTCAGCAGCGGGTGGACACCGTCGAGGAAGGCCTCGGCCTCCTCGTGCTCCCCGAGCTCGGCCAGGCCCGGGATCGGGTTCCCGTACGGGTCGTGGTGCGGGTGGTCCAGCAGGGCGGCCAGCCGCTCCTCGACCTGCACGCTCATCACGTGCTCCCAGCGGCACGCCTCCTCGTGGACGTGCGGCCAGTCGAGCCCGATGACGTCCGTGAGCAGACGCTCGGCCAGCCGGTGCTTGCGCATCACACGCATCGCCCGGTCGCTGCCGTCGGTGGTGAGCTCCAGGTGCCGGTCGCCGCCGACCACGAGCAGCCCGTCGCGCTCCATCCGGGCGACCGTCTGCGACACCGTGGGACCGGAGTGGCCCAGCCGCTCGGCGATCCTGGCCCGCAACGGGGGGATGCCCTCCTCGGTCAGCTCGTAGACCGTCTTGAGGTACATCTCGGTCGTATCGATGAGATCACTCACCGCCGGGCCTCCCGCTCCTCGTGCTGCTCCTGGTACCGGGGCCGGACCATCTGCCGAACCAGGTCGGGCCTATCCTCGCATCCGTGCCCGCAGATCCGACGACCGTGACCATCCCCGCCGAGCTGTTGCCGCGTGACGGCCGGTTCGGCTCCGGACCCTCGAAGATCCGACCCGAGCAGATGTCTGCACTGGCCGACGCCGGCCGGTCGCTGCTGGGCACCTCGCACCGCCAGAAGCCGGTCCGCGCCGTGGTCGGACGGGTGCGCGCGGGGCTGGCCGCGTTGTTCGACCTGCCCGAGGGGTACGAGGTCGTCCTCGGCAACGGCGGCTCGACGGCCTTCTGGGACGTGGCGACCAGCTGTCTCGTGGAACGGCGTAGCGCGCACGGGGTGCACGGCGAGTTCGGCGCGAAGTTCGCGGCCTCGGTCGCCGCGGCACCGTTCCTCGACCAGCCCGCGGTCCACACCGCCGATCCGGGCTCGGTGGCCCTGCCCGAGCTGACCCCGGGGGTCGACACCTACGCCTGGCCGCACAACGAGACCTCCACCGGCGCACTCGCCCCGGTGCACCGCATCGCGGGGGCCGGCGACGCGCTCGTCCTGGTCGACGGCACGTCGGCGGCCGGCGGCGTGCTGGTCGACGTCACGGCAACCGACGTCTACTACTTCGCCCCGCAGAAGTCGTTCGCCTCCGACGGTGGACTGTGGCTGGCCCTGGCCTCCCCCGCGGCGATCGAGCGTGCCGCGCGGATCGAGGGCGGCGGGCGGTGGGTCCCGCCCTTCCTGTCGTTCACGGCCGCCCTCACCAACAGCCGGCTCGACCAGACGCTCAACACCCCGGCGGTCGCGACGCTCGTGCTGCTCGCCGAGCAGATCGACTGGCTGCTGGCCAACGGCGGGCTGGCCTGGGCGGCGCAGCGCACCGCCACCGCCTCCGGCCACCTGTACTCATGGGCGGATGCGCGCGACTACGCCCAGCCCTTCGTGAGCGACCCCGCCTACCGCTCGCCGGTCGTCGTGACGATCGACCTGACGTCCGACGTCGACGCGAAGGCCGTCGCGAGCGTGCTGCGTCGCCACGGTGTGGTGGACGTCGAGCCGTACCGGCGGCTCGGACGCAACCAGCTGCGGGTTGCGACCTTCCCCGCGGTCGACCCCGACGACGTGCTGGCGCTCACGGCCTGCCTCGACCACGTGGTGGACGCGCTCACCTGAACCGGACAGCTCCCGGGCCTCGTGCGGGGTCCGTCCGGACGCGAGAGCCCCGCACCCTGCCCGGGGTGCGGGGCTCTCGTCCCGTGCTGGAGATCAGCGGGTCACGGAGCGACGACGCCGGGCGACCAGGAGGGCGACGACGCCTGCGACCAGCAGCCCGGCCGCGACCCCGAGCAGCGGGCCGACCTGCGCGCCCGTCGCGGCGAGCACCTGGGTGACCCCACCGGACCCCGGCTTGGTCACGGCCGGGTCGTCAGCGGCCAGCACTGCGCTCACGCAGGCGGGCGTCTTGATCGAGGTGGAGACCGCGTAGGGGGTCAGCGTCTCGGTCGTGAAGGTCACCGTGGCGTCCTTCGCGGTGACGGCCTTGGGCCAGGCCACCGACCCGGACAACGGCTGACCGGTCATCGACGACGAGTGGCCCGCGGTGTCCATGACCTTGACCGTCACCGTGGACGCCTGCAGCCCGCCCTCGACGGTCACGGCATAGGTCAGGTTCGCACCCGTCAGGTCGTCGGTGCAGGCGGCCGTCACGTCTTCGACCAGGACCTTGCAGGTGGCCGGGGCGGCGTAGCCGTCGGCGACCTCGCAGGGGTCGGTCGCAGTCGCAGCGGAGGCCGCGCTGGACAGTGGGATCACCGTCGCGGCGGCGACGATCAGGACGGTAAGTCCGCGCACGATCGCACGCATCTGAGGCTCCTCGGTGGAAATCGGGCGAATGGTCCGAATCATCCCTCATCCACCAGGGTCCTTGGCCACTGTTCCACCGGGTGATTTGCTGCGGGGCGCCCCAGATCACCCGTTTGTCGTACCCAGGTCGGCCGTCGCGGCGCTGCAGGCGGCCACCAGCAGGCCCGGCTGCGTGATCGTGGGCGTGGTCCAGACCCCGAGCCGGGAGCCGTGCATCGGGACCTGCACCTGGTAGGTGACGCTCTGCCCGGGTGACAGCACGGACGTCAGGGTCTGGGTACCGCGGTCCGACAGGACCAGGCTCCGGCCGCCGACGGCCGTCCCGTCCTGCGTGATCGGCCCCACGTCGTCGCCCCGGCCGGCGGCGAACGTGATCGTGGTCGCGACATCCCCCGGGGGCACCCCGTCCAGGCCCGGCCCGCGAAGGTAGCCGGACGAGCTCTCGATCCCGGCGGGCGGCTGGTAGCTGAGGGTGAGCCGCAGGGTCGCCGTGCCGCTGGTGCAGTCGGCCGCCGCCACCTCGAGCGAGGTCGACAGGTAGTAGTCGAGCTTGCCCGCCGTCGCATCGTTGAGGAACACCCCGACGGTGGTGGCGAACGGACCGCTGAGGAACGCGCCGCCGACGCTCGTGGGCTCGAGCGCGGACTGCTCGTCCTCGTGCGCCGACCAGATGCGCAGGCGTTGCTCGTCGACGATCGTGCGGCCGGCCGAGAGCAGAGCGCCCTGGTCGCCGCCCGCGCCCAGGAGCGACTGGAACACCGACGCCGCGACGTCGGCGAAGGTCCGATCCAGCGCGACCGCATCCTGCGTGCTCACGGTCGACTCGTACGGCGCCTGCAGGACCGCCGCGACGAACGTGTCCGAGGTCAGCGTCTGCCCGCTCGCCGTCGTGACCGGGCCGGTGACGGTGAGCAGGTGCGCGACGGCCGACGCGTCGACCGCGACGACCCCGTCGACGGTGCCGCCGACCGCTGCCACCCAGCGGGCCGCGACGAGCTGCCCGGTACGCGGGAAGTCGGGGGTCATGGTCGCGTCCTGGATCCAGCGGCCGAGCCGGTCACCGTCGGCGGCGAGCTCCTCGTCCGTGAGCGGCAGCACCGGCGAGTCGAGCTTGGGCAGGTCACGTGTCGAGCGCTGCGCCCCCAGGGTGAGCGCGCCGTGGTCGACGTTGATCGCCGTCACGGCGCCGACGATCCCGCCCGCCGACCGCAGCTCGGCGCTGTTGAGGGCGAGCACCAGGTAGGTGCGAGGGCCGTCGGCGCCGAGCATGGCCGGCGCGAGGTCGACGATGGTGGACGCCGTCCGGGCCGTGGCGGCCACCGTCGTCAGCACGTCCTGAACCTGGGCGACCGGGGCCACGAGCGGTCCGACCAGACCGGCCGTGCTCAGCCCGTCGACGGCCGTGCTCGCGTCGGCCGCCACCTGGTCGGCGCGGTCCAGGGCCGACGCCCGTGCCGCGATCGCCGTCAGGTCGAAGCGGCCGTCCGAGGTGCGCAGACCGCCGGCGCGCGCCGCACCCACCAGGTCGAGGAGCGGCGGGACGGTGTCGTCGGTCACGGCCGCCAACGATGTCGACACGATCCGGACGGCGTGCAGCTGAGCGCCCGCCCAGGGGACCACCTCGGCCGCCCGCCACACCGGGTCGCTGCTCGCCTCGGCCGCCCGCGCGGTCGCACGTTGCGCCGTCGCGAGCTCGGCCGCCGACACGTCCCCCGTGAGCATCCCGTCGCCCAGCCGAGCGGCCGCGCTCCGGGCCTCCTGCAGCGCCGAACCGGCCTGGTAGGCGCGGAAGCCGACCCAGCCGACCGCGAGCACCAGCACGAGCAGCGCCACCGCGACGACCCGTCGCACGACGCGCCCTCGTCCTCTTCCCGGACGGCGATGGCGGATCGGGTCGGCCTGCCGCGGCGCCTCAGGCGTGGACGGGCCGTCACCGGTCGACCCGGCCGGTGCGTCCGGATCGGCCCCGTGCGGCAGGTCGTCAGCTCCCCCGGGCGAAGGAGTCGACCCTGCCGTGCTGCTCACGGCCCAAGGGTGGCACATGACGACGCCGCTCCCTGCGGCGGGGGCCGGATTCACCCGGCGCCGGCCAGGCCGGCATCGCGGCCGAGCGGTCAGACGCTCGTCTTGACGTCCGCCGCCTCCTGGGCGCCGAGCCGCGCCGCGACGTCCGTACGCGGCGGGTACCGGACCTCGAGGTGCGGGCGGGTGGTCACGTGGTACCGCACCCGGACGTGCCAGGTGCGCAGCACCCAGGCCGTCGCACCGATCGCCACCGCCAGCGCGGTCACCGAGCCGATGCCGATGGCCCAGCGGGGGCCGTAGGTCTCGCCGATCCAGCCGACCACCGGCGAGCCGATGGGCGTCGCCCCCAGGAACACCATGAGGTACAGCGACATCACCCGGCCGCGGACCTCCGGCGGGGTCGAGACCTGGATCGCCGAGTTCGCCGCGGTGAGCATGGTCAACGAGGACAGGCCCACCGGGATGAGGGCGATCGCGAACGTCTGGTAGGTCGGCATGAGCGCGGCCACCGCCGTCGTGGCCGCGAAGGCGAAGGCCGATCCGATGACGAGGCGCACCCGGGGCCGTTCCCGTCGAGCCGCCAGCAGCGCACCGGTGAGGGAGCCGATCGCGAGCACCGAGCCGAGGATCCCGTACTGCGCGGCGTCCTTGCCGAACTCGATGCGCGCCATCATGGCCGTCGTCAGCTGGAAGTTGAGCCCGAAGGTCGAGACGACGCTGACCACCGCCATGATCACCAGGATGTCGCCGCGGCCCAGCACGTAGGCCAGCCCCTCACGCAGCTGGCCCGAGCCCCGCGGCACCGACGGTGTGGCCCGCAGCTCGGAGACCCGCATCGCCGCCAACGCCCCGACGGTCGCAGCAAAGGTCACCGCATTGGCCAGGAACACCCAGCCGGTGCCGATCCAGGCGATCGACAGCCCCGCCAGCCCGGGCCCGATGAGTCGCGCCGCGTTGAACGAGGCCGAGTTGAGGCCCACGGCGTTCGAGAGCTTCTCGGGAGGCACCATCTGGGCGACGAAGGTCTGGCGCACCGGGGCGTCCAGCGCCGCGACCGCGCCGAGCAGCCCGGCGAACACGTACACGTGCCACAGCTCGGCACCCCCGGAGAGCACCAGGACGCCGAGGCCGGCGGCGAGCACTCCCATCCCGGTCTGCGTCGCCATCAGCAGCCGTCGACGGTCGACCCGGTCGGCGAGCAGCCCGGCCACCGGGGACAGCACGAGCGAGGGGCCGAACTGCAGCGCGGTCGTGATCCCGACGGCCACACCCGAGTTGTCGGAGAGCTGGGTCAGCACGAGCCAGTCCTGGGCGACCCGCTGCATCCAGGTGCCGATGTTGGCCACCAGGGCACCCGCGAACCAGATCCGGTAGTTGCGGTACTGGAGCGAGGAGAAGGTCGGGCTCATGAGGCGGCGATCTTCCGCAGCAGCTCGGCCGCCTCCGCCAGGCGGTGGCGTTCGTCCGCGGTGAGCTCGGACAGCCGTGCGGTGAGCCAGGCGTTGCGGCGTCGCCGGGTCTCGTGGACCTCGGCGCGACCGGCCTCGGTGAGGTCGACCAGCACCTGCCGCCCGTCGGACGGGTTCTCCCGCTTGGTGGCCAGCCCCAGCTCGACCAGGCAGTTGACGGTGCGGGTCATCGACGGGGGCTGGATCCGCTCGGCCTCGGCGAGCTGGCCCGGGGTCATCTCCCCCTGCGCGTGCAGCATCACGAGCACGTTGAACTGCGGGTCCGGGAGCCCGGCATCGCCGCGCTCGGCCTTGACCCGGCGCGAGGCCATGGACAGCGCGCGCCGCAGGTCCTGGGCGAGGTTCGGGGTCTCCACGTATCGTTACTCTACCTCATTACCTGAGGTAAAGAAGTCGCGGGCCCGCCGGACTAGGGCCGGCCCAGGGCCCGGTAGGTCCAGCCCGCGGCCCGCCACTGGGCGGGGACCAGCACGTTGCGTCCGTCGAGCATCCGGCGGTGGGCGACGACCGCGCCGAGCTCGGCGGGGTCGAGCTCGCGGTACTGGGACCACTCGGTGGCCAGCAGGACCACATCGGCACCGGCCGCGGCCTCCAGCGCCGTGGGCGCGAACCTCAGGTCCGGCCACTTCGCGCGGGCGTTCTCGATCGCCTGCGGGTCGGTCACCGTCACGTGCGCGCCCTGGAGCTGCATCTGGGCGGCCACCGACAGCGCCGGGGAGTCGCGCACATCGTCCGACTCAGGTTTGAACGCGGCACCCAGCACGGCGACCTTCTTGCCGACGATGGAGCCGTCGCACACCTGACGCGCCAGATCGACCAAGCGCACCCGGCGACGCATGTTCACCGAGTCGACCTCCTGCAGGAAGGTCAGCGCATCGGAGACGCCCAGCTCCCCGGCCCGGGCCATGAACGCGCGGATGTCCTTCGGCAGGCAGCCGCCGCCGAAACCGAGCCCGGCGTTGAGGAAGCGACGGCCGATCCGCTCGTCGTACCCGATCGCGTCGGCCAGCCGGGTGACATCGGCACCGGTCGCCTCGCACAGCTCGGCCATCGCGTTGATGAACGAGATCTTGGTGGCCAGGAACGAGTTCGCCGCGACCTTGACGAGCTGGGCGGTCGCGTAGTCGGTGACCACGAGCGGGATGCCCTCGGACAGCGGCGTCGCGTAGACCTCGTCCAGCAACGCCCGCGCCGCCACGCCCGCCGCGGTCGGCTCACCGTCGCCGTCGGTCGGCAGGCCGTAGACCAGCCGGTCGGGATGCAACGTGTCCTTGACCGCGAAACCCTCCCGCAGGAACTCCGGGTTCCACACCAGCGTCGCACCGGAGGCCGCGAGGTCGGTAACGATCCGTTCCGCCGTCCCGACCGGGACCGTGGACTTGCCGGCCACCACGTCGCCGGGCCGCAGATGCGGGAGGAGCTGGCGCACGGCGGCGTCCACGTACCGCAGATCGGCCCGGAACTCCCCGTGCGCCTGCGGCGTCCCGACGCAGACGAAGTGGACCGCCGCCCCGGCCACGGCCGACATGTCGGAGGTGAAGGTCAGCCGACCGGTGGCCCCGACCTCGGTGAGCAGCTCCGGCAGCCCGGGCTCGTAGAACGGGGCACGTCCGGCGGCCAACGCCGCGACCTTGGCCTCGTCGACGTCGACGCCCACGACGTCGTGGCCGAGCTTGGCCATGCTCGCCGCGTGCACGGCCCCCAGGTACCCACAACCGATCACGCTGATGCGCACGCGTCTGCCCTTCCGGTACGTCCGAGGTGCGGCCACTGTAACCGGCGGCCCCGCACCAGCCTGCGGGGCCGCCGGGTGAACGCTGCGGTCAGCCGAGCAGGGTCTGCAACGGTCCGCGCACGAAGTACACGACGAACAGCGCCGCGATCAGCCAGATGAGCGGGTGGACCTTCCTGGCCTTGCCGACCACGGCCTGCAGGATGACGTAGAGGATGACGCCCCCGCCGATACCGGCCGTGATCGAGTACGTGAACGGCATCAGGATCATCGTGAAGAACGCCGGGATGGCGATCTCGTAGCTCTTCCAGTCGAGGTCCGCCACCTGGGTGACCATGAGGAACCCGACGACGACGAGGGCAGGTGCCGCCGCCTCGGACGGGATCACCGCGACCAGCGGCGCCAGGAACGTCGACAGCAGGAACGCGATGCCCGTGACCACCGCGGCCAGGCCCGTGCGCGCACCGTCGCCCACCCCCGAGGCCGACTCGATGTACGCCGTGTTCGACGAGACGCCCGCCGCACCCCCGGCCACAGCGGCCAGCGAGTCGACGATGAGGATCTCCTTGGTCTTCGGCGGGTTGCCGTTCTTGTCGAGCAGACCGGCCTCGCCGCCGATCGCGACCATCGTGCCCATCGTGTCGAAGAAGTCGGACAGCAGCAGGGAGAACACCAGGACGATCGCGGTGACAGCACCGATCTTGCCGAAGGCGCCGAAGAGGCTGAAGTGGCCGAGCAACGAGAAGTCCGGGGTGTCGACCACGGTGCTCGGGAAGGCCGGGACCGTGGACCGCCACCCACCCGTGTTGTCGCTCGAGGCAACCCCCACGTGGGTGATGGCCTCCACCAGGATGCCGACGACCGTGGTGCCCAGGATCGAGATGAGGATCGCGCCGCGGACCTTCTTCACGAGCAGCACGACCATCGCGATCAGACCGAGGACGAAGACCAGCACCGGCCACGTGCTCAACGAACCGAACTGGCCGAGCTCGATCGGCGTGCCGGCACCGACCGGCACCCGCACGAAGCC
>JAHIJU010000250.1 GCA_018898235.1 Actinomycetota bacterium
CTCGGCCCGGATCAAGCGGTTCTCCGACCTGGAGTGCGCGCAGATGGAGGTCACGCTCGAGGGCCTGCTCGCGCTGCAGGCCGGCGCCAACCCGCGGCTCGTCGGCGAACGGCTGCGCAGCATGCTGCCGGACGAGCCCGCCAAACCTGAGAAGCAGGAGGAGGCGGCGTGAGCGGCCACGGGGGCGGCGGGCGTTCGCGCCGCGGTGGCCACGAGGAGGAGGAGCACGAGAACTCCGAGCGCTGGCTGATCAGCTACTCCGACCTCATCACCGTGCTGCTCGCCCTGTTCATCGTGATGTACGCGATCAGCCAGGTGGACCAGCAGAAGTTCATCGCGCTCAGCAGCTCGCTGTCGGCGGGGTTCAACCAGGGCTCCACCCAGGTGTCGGTGCTCGACGGCACCAACGGGACGCAGGCTGGCCTCACCCCGCAGGCCGACAAGAACATCTCCGCCGACACCGCGGGCCTGGTGAAGGGCGACCTCGGGCTCGGGCAGCAGGCGGCGACGCCGACCCCGATCGCCAACGCCGCGACCGACCCGACGGTGGCCGCAGCCAAGGCCGAGCTGTCGCACCTGGAGGACGTCAAGGCCGCGATGATCGCGGCCCTGGCCCAGCAGGGGCTCTCCGACGACGTGACCTTCCGGATCACCTCACGCGGCCTGATCGCGGGCCTGGTCGCCAACGACGTCTTCTTCGCCCCGGAGTCGGCCACGCTCACCGACACCGCCAACCGGGTGCTGGACTCCCTCGCACCGGCGCTCAACAGCGTCGGGGAGGACCTGTCGGTCGAGGGGCACGCCAACACGCTGCCGACCTCGGGCGTGTACGCCAGCAACTGGGAGCTGTCGTCGGACCGGGCCACCAAGGTGCTGCGCCACCTGGTCGAGGCGGACGGCGTCCTGGGCACCCGGATCGAGGCGGTCGGGTTCGGTGACACGCGCCCGCTGGTGTCGGGGACCGACGACGCGGCCATGACGGCCAACCGCCGGGTGGACCTGGTGGTGCTGTCCGCCGCGCCGGACAGCGTGCGCGCACTGCTGCCAACGCTGGCCGGTCAGTGACCGGCCCCGAGCTTGCGATGAAGGAGGGACCATGCCCATCGAACAACGGGTGATCGCCCAGCCGAAGATCGGCGGCGGCAAGATCGGCGGCGGGTCGTCCACGCCGCCGGCCGAGGAGCCTGCGGCCGGGAAGAAGAAGGGCGGGAAGGGCGGCAGCAAGAAGAAGCTGCTGCTCATCGTTGGCCCGATCCTGGTGATCGCGATCGCCGCGGCCGTCTACTTCCTGGTGCTGGCCCCCAAGTCCGGGGCGGGGACACCTGCCGCGACCCCGGCGCCGAGCCCCGGCGTGGTCCTGACCATCGACCCCATCAGCGTCAACCTGGCCGAGGGGCACTACCTGCGAATCGGCCTCGCCCTGCAGCTCACGGACAAGGTGGGCGAGAAGGAGAAGCCGGACCCGGCGAAGGCGCTCGACGCCGCGATCACGCTGTTCAGCGGCCACACGGTGGCTGAGGTCTCCGATCCGGCGACCCGCGAGTCGTTCCGCGCCGAGCTCGAGAAGAGCCTCGAGGAGATCTACGAGGGGGAGGTGATGGGCGTCTACTTCACGAACTTCGTGACCCAGTGAGCTGAGCTCACCGCCGGCCCAGCCGGTGAACCGGGGCGCCATGGAGGGCGCCACACCGCTTCGCAGCAGCTCCTGAACCGAGCCGCACACCGCCCAGGATGGGAGGTGCGAAGAAGATCGACCCCCGCGTCCCTCAAGGTTTGCTGTCACTCACCGATGAAGCGGTCGTGAGTGTTTCTGAGCCCGCCGCGCAGGGCGCCGCCGTGCCCCGGCAGCGATCCGGCGGCGTCGAGGCCAAGCTGTACGACTTCCGCCGTCCGCTGACCCTGGCGCGTGAGCAGTCGCGCCGGCTGGAGATGGCGTTCGAGCGGTTCGCCCGCATGTGGGGGACCCAGCTCACGTCGCGTCTGCGGGTGCCGTACACGGTGGTCGCCGACCAGCTGGTGCTGCGGACCTACGACGAGTACGTCTCGACGCTGCCGAGCCCCACCCTCATGGTGCTGTGCCAGGTCGAGCAGACCCGGCAGGTCGCCGCCGTGCAGATCCCGGTGGCCACCGCCTTCGTGTGGGTCGACTACCTGTTCGGCGGCACCGGCATCGGGGACGACC
>JAHIJU010000025.1 GCA_018898235.1 Actinomycetota bacterium
AGCGCCGAGCAGACCCAGGCCATCGACCGCATCCACCGCATCGGCCAGGCCGAACCCGTCACCGCGTGGCGGATCATCGCCGCGCACACCATCGACTCCAAGATCGCCGAGCTCATCGACAGCAAGTCGGGGCTGGCCGCCCGGGCGCTGGACGGTGCGGCGGACGAGGACGTGGCCTCGTCCGTCGATGTGCGGCTCGAAGCGCTCGTCGGGCTGCTCACCGACGCGCTGGCGGCGCAGGGCGTGGGCTGAGGCGGCCGCCGGCGCCGCTGCGGCCGGCCGTCGCGGCCACCTCGTCACCCACCCAGTTGTGGACGCACTCGTCCATCAGCAGGCTCTCGAAGGTCATGCCTTCCTTCGCGTACCAGTCGTTCAGTCGGCGCAGCCCGTCGGCAAGGGCCACCTCAGGGGTGTAGCCGAGGATGTCGCGGGCCTTGGTCCCGTTCGCGCACATCCGCGCGATGTCCGCGGGGCGTGCCGCCTCGTGGACGACCTCCACCCCGGGATTCCCGACGACGTCGATGACCATCCTGGCGAGATCGTTGACGCTGGTCTCGACGCCGGAACCCACGTTGATCACGTGCCCGACGGCCGCGGGACGCAACCCGGCCTCCAGGATCGCCCGGGCGGTGTCAGCCACGAAGTTGAAGTCACGGGTCTGGGTCCCGTCGCCGAAGACGACCAACGGCCGCCCGGCCAGGGCACGCAGCAGGAACTTCGGGATGACCTCCCCGCAGTCGCCCTCATGGTGCTCACGCGGGCCGAAGGCGTTGAAGAGCCGGAGCACCACCGTGGGCAGCCCGTAGCAGGTGTGGAACGACCTGACGTAGCTCTCGGCTCCGAGCTTGGCCGCCCCGTAGGGGTTCGTCGGCGCGAGCTCGTTCTCCTCGACCACCGGGCCGTGGCACGCCGAACCGTAGACCTCGGCGCTCGAGGTGTAGACGAGCTGCTTCACCTCGAGCTCCCTCGCCACCTCGAGCAGTCCGATCGTCCCGGTGGCGTTGACGTCGTGGTTGTCCATCGGTGAGTGGATGGAGTGGCGCACACCGAGGCAGGCGAGGTGATAGACGACGTCGCACCCGGCCATGAGCTCACGCATCGCATCGCGGTCCCGCACATCGGCCACGGACAGCCGGCAGCGGTCCGCGGGCAGGTCCGCGAGGTAGTCGGGGTTCCCGTTGACGAGGTTGTCGACCACCTCGACCGTCAGACCGCGCGCCACCGCCTGGTGCGACAGCTCGGACCCGATGAACCCGGCCCCGCCAGTGATCATGACCTTCCGGACTTCGTCGTCCACAGCATGTCCTCCCAGCGTCGGTGCCCAGCGGTGCGTCCCCGTCGACGCGTCGCCGGCCTGTCCTTGGTGTCGTCTCAGGGGCAGAGCAGGCAGCTCGCCCGCAGGGCCTCCGCGACGCGGTCCTGCTCGGCGTCGGTCAGCTGCGGGAACAGCGGCAGCACGATGGTGCGGTCCTGGGCCCGCTCGCTCTCCACGAGGCGTGCGCAGGTCCCGGCAGCGCACCCGCACGCCCCGGGGCCGCTCCCGCAGGACCACGGCTCGGTGCGGTACACGGGTTCGCGGTGCGCGGCCATGATGCCGCGCCGGGTGGCGATGCCCTGGTCCAGCAGCTCCTGCATGACCTGGCGCTGGTCGCAGCCGTCGGGCAGGCGCACGCAGTAGCTCTGCCAGTTGCTGCGGGCCCAGGCCGGTTCCTCCGGGAGGACGAGACCGGGGATGTCCGCCAGCAGGCGGCGGTAGCGGTCGGCGAGGGCGCGGCGCCGCTCGACGATCCCCGGCAGTCGCTTGAGCTGTTCACGACCGATCGCTGCCTGGATGTCCGTCATCCGGAAGTTGTAGCCGAACACGTCGTACGACTCGAAGGTCACGGTGGGCGAGCCGTGACGCTGCGCGGTCGACTGGCTCATGCCGTGCAGCCGGAGCAGACGGAAGCGCTCGTCCCAGTCGCCGCGGTTGGTCGTGATCATCCCGCCGTCCCCGGTGGTGATGACCTTCCTGGGGTGGAACGAGAAGCAGGCGACGTCACCCTGCGGCCGCCCGATCCGCTGCCACTGCCCGTCCCAGAGGATCTCGCTGCCGACGGCACAGGCGCAGTCCTCGACGACCGCGAGCCCCCTGCTGCGGGCGATCCGGACGATCTCCGCCAGGTCGCAGGGCATCCCCATCTGGTGCACGACCAGGATGGCGCGTGTCCTGGGCGTGATGACCCGCTCGACGAGAGCGGGGTCGATGTTGAACGTGCCGGGTTCGATGTCGACGAAGACCGGGGTGGCGCCGCAGTAGCGCACGCTGTTCGCGGTGGCCACGAAGGAGTGGCTCACCGTGACGACCTCGTCACCCGGGACGACGCCGACGGCGATGAGCCCCAGATGGAGCGCCGTCGTGCAGCTGGACACCGCACAGGCGTGGTCCGCCCCGACGTACGCGGCGAACTCCGTCTCGAACGCCGCGACCTGGGGACCCTGCATGACCCAGCCGCTCATGATGGTGCGGCTCGCGGCCTGCGCCTCCTCTTCCCCGAGGAGCGGACGCGCGAGCGGGATGAAGGCCTCCTGGGCGGACACGCTGGTCATCTCGCCTCCGCCCACGGCTCGGAGCGGTCCGGGACGCCCGCAGGCACGATCCAGCTGTCAGAGCACAACGAACTGCACATCCTTGACCCCCAGGGCGATGTCCGACGACGGAAGGCCGGGTCGCCTGCCACGCAGACAGTTCGGTCTACCACCGACTCCCCGCCGATGGGGGTGCTTTCGTCCGTCATCGCCCAGGCGGTCGCCGGACAACCTCGACCTGCACTCGGCCGCGGCACTGTCACGGTCCGGGCAGCCCGTCCGACGCCTCCGCGAGGAACGCCCGGAGGGCTTCGTTGCGTTCGGCCGCGATGGCCGCGTCGTAGGCCTCGCGGGCCGCTGCGTCCTGGCCGGCCAGACGCAGCAGGTGGGCCCGGACGGCGCTGATGTCGGCCCGCAGCACACCGTCGGCCGCCAGCTCGTCGACGGCGGCGAGCCCGGCGAGCGGCCCGACCTGGTACGCGATCGCGACGGCCCTGGCCAGGAGCGCGGACGGTGCGGGCCACTGCGCGACGAGCCCGTCGTACAGCACCCGCACGGCCGCCCAGTCGGTGAGCTCCCACGACGGCGCCTGGGCGTGCAGCCCTTCGATCCCCGCCTGGAGCGCGAAGCGTCCACCGCCGGCCAGCGCGAACGTCGCGTGCCGCAGACCCTCCGTGACCAGCGCCGAGTCCCACATCGAGCGGTCGGCACCGGTGAGCGCGACCGGAGCCGCGCCGGGGCCTGTGCGCCCAGGTGCGCGAGCCTCGCTGAGCAGCACCAGAGCGAGCAGCCCGGCGACCTCGCGGTGCTCGGGCACGAACCGGCGCAGCGCCCGGGCGAGCGCGATGGCCAGCCCGGTGAGCTCACCCCGACGCACCTGCGGTCCGTCGGGCGCGGTGTGACCGAGCGTGTAGAGCGCGTGCACGACGGCGAGCGCGTCGTCCACCCGGGCGCGCGCCCCCTCCTGCGCCCGGTCAGCGTGCGGCAGCTGTTCGACCTGCCGTTTCGCACGGGTCAGGCGTGCGTTCATTGCGCCGCGCTCGACGAGCAGCACGTCCGCGACCTCGTGCGTGGGTACGCGCAGCACGAACCGCAGGGCGAGCGCGAGGCGGGTCGCGGGACTGAGGTCGGGGTGGCAGGCGAGCAGCACCAGCTCCAGCCGGTCGTCACCGCCCGGGGGATCCGGTGCCGGTTCGACCGTTGCCTCGTCCCGCTGGGCGAGCAGCGGCAACCGGGCCCGCAGCGCCGCGTCCCGGCGGACCTGGTCGATCGCGATCCGCTTCGCGGTCGTCGTCAGCCAGGCGGCCGGGTTGAGCAGGAGCCTGCGCTCGCGCACGTCGAGCGCGCGGGCGCAGGCCTCCTGCAGGCAGTCCTCGGCCAGCTCGGGGCTGCCGGTGAACCGGATGAGCGCCGCGAGCAGCTGCGGCCACTGCGACCGCACCGCCTCGGCGAACGGGTCCCCCGGTGTCCCGTCGGACGGGACCACGGCCCGCGTCACGACGTCGGCATCACCGGGGTGACCTCGACGTAGCCGCCGGTGGGGCACCGCGCGGCGAGCGCGAGGGCCTGCTCGCGCCCGGACACCTCCAGCTTGTAGTAGCCCGACACGACCTCCTTGACCTCGGGGAACGGACCGTCGGTCAGGACCGGCCCACCGCCGTCGCGGCCGGGCGTGATGCGGGTGCTGCTGCGAGGCGGCATGAGCGCATCGCCGTCCACGATGCGCGCCCCGGCGGCGGCGACTGCCGTGGCGAACGCCTCGTGGGCGGCCATCTCGGCGGCCCAGTCCTCCTGGGTGACGGTGGCGGGGTCCCACTCGGGTTCGACGATGAGGATGATGAACTGCTCGGCCATGGCGCTCTCCTGGGTCTGCGGTGGCATCCCACCGGCGGTCACTGACACCGGGTCGACGAACGGGCGCGTCGGATTTCGACATCCGCCCGCCAACCGACCCGGCGACGGTGGATGTGCGCCGTCGCGGCAGCAGCGGCTGCACCCCCAGGACGGCCGGGGGCCCGGTCAGATGTGTACCAGACGAGTCCCACGGCCTGCTGGAGGGCCCCGACCATCCCCTCGACCGGGCCCGACGACGGCATCGACCACGATCGTGTCCGCGCCTCGACCACCGACGGCCCGCTCCGCCCGTGGAGCGGGCGGTCGAGCAGCGCAGGAGCCGTGCACCCGTCGCGGCGGACCGCTCCGTGTCAGTACGTGAAGGTGGCGACCCGGGTCCGCAGGTCCGCCGACAGCCGGGCGAGCTCGGCGACCGACTCCCCCATCTGCCCCAGGACCAGGGCCGAGGACTCCGCCCCGCTGGCGACCCCGGTGATGTTCATGGCGATCTCGCTGGAGCCGGTCGCGGCCTCCTGGACGCCGCGGGACATCTCCTGGGTGGTCGCGGTCTGCTCCTCGACCGCCGAGGCGATGGTCGTCTGGTAGTCGTTGATCTGGGCGATGATCGCCGAGATCTCCCCGATCGCGGTCACGGCGCCCATGGTGTCCACCTGGATGGCGTCGACCCGCCCGACGATGGACTCGGTGGCGCGCGCGGTCTCC
>JAHIJU010000251.1 GCA_018898235.1 Actinomycetota bacterium
CCCAGCTGAAGGTCGGCACCCGGAACAGGTCGAGGTCGAGCAGGGCATCGCGCTGGACGCGCGCCCGGTGCCGCTCCCACACTACGAACAGTGCGACGAACATCGCACCGAGACCGAGGGCGACCGGGACGACAGACACCGCGGCCCCGGCCGGCCAGGTGAGGCCCAGGGCGCTGAACGGACCCTTCGGGGCCCACCAGCCCAGCGAGTTGCCCTCGATGAGCCCGAACACGATGAGCCCGAAGCCGAGGCCACTGGTGAGCAGCCCGTCGACGTCCATCCCCCGCCGACGCGGACCGCCGCGGGTCTCGTCCACCACGAGCAGCGCACCGACGACCACGAGCAGGCCGATCGGCAGGTTGACCCCGAAGATGGCGCGCCAGCCGAAGCTCGAGGTCAGCCATCCGCCGAGCAGCGGCCCGACGGCGGCGGCCCCGGCCATCACGGCACCCCAGATGCCGAACGCCACCGCGCGGTCCCGGCCGCGGAACGTCGCGTTGACCGTCGACAGACTCGACGGGAGCACCATCGCGCCGCCGAGGCCCTGGACGGCCCGCGCCGCGATCAGAGCCGAGGCATCCTGCGAGGTCCCGGCGAGCGCGCTGCCCACGACGAACACCACGACGCCCAGCACGAAGAGCCGACGGCGCCCCCAGCGGTCACCGAGGCTGCCCGCGCTGAGCAGCAGCGCCGCGAACACGACCGAGTACAGGGCGTTGACCCACTGGGCGTCGGTGAGGTCGAGGTCCAGGCCCGTGATGATGGTCGGCAGCGCGACACCCACGATCGTGCCGTCGAGCACGATCATCGCCAGCCCGAGCGCAAGCACGACGAGCCCGAGCCACTGCCTGCGTCCCGCGGTTGTTTCTGACACGTGTGTCATATAACAGCATGGACGACCCCGGACCAACCGGGAGGGCGGCGACTCTCAGGACGCGTTCAGCGTCCAGGTCGCCAGGTCGACCGCGGACGCCACGAGCGCCGCCAGTCCGACCAGCAGACCCAGCAGCATCCCGATCGCACCCAGCGCCACCCCTGCCGCACGTCCCGGGTGGGGCCGCTCGACCGCCTCCTGCTCCTCAGGCGCGAGCTCCGAGGTCCGCGTCCCCGCGATCGGAGGCTGGACGGTGGTGACCCCCGCCCCGGGCCGCGGGTGCGACGCATGCGGGGCGTGGGATGCGGGTGCCGATGGTGCGGGTGCCAACAACGGTGCGCTGCTCATGACAGCAGCCTGCGCTGTGGACCACGGACGCCGCATCGGTCTCCCGACGGTGCCGGGTGCAGCCGTTGCGCCCCGCACGGCTGACCTCGACTCAGCCCCAGGGCTGAGGCGCCCAGGTCAGGAGATCGCGACAGCCCCGCCGTCGGTCGGCACGAGCTCGACCCACGTGTTGCCCGGGGCCAGTGCGATCGTCGCGCCGTCCGCCGCCGTGAGGGTCACCGGGTCCAGCTCGGCGCCCTTGGTCCAGGTGGCCTTGACCGTCTTGCCACCGCTGGCCACGAGGGCCTCCCCGGAACCTGCGAGCAGCGTCTCGGGCACGGGGTTGCCGGCCGGGTCGACACCATCGGTGTTCTGCACCGTCACCCGCAGGACGACCACGTTGGTGGCGGCGAGCCGGGCGCCGGACCGGGCCACCGAGGCCGTGGTGCCCTCCGAACGCAACCAGGTCGACGACGCCGCGTCCCACGCCCACGCGGGGTGCGACGGGCCGCTGAGCGTCAACGCCAGGTTCGCCGCCGCCGTCCCGGCGACCGCAGCCGTGGCCTGTGCGGCCGTCCGGGCGTGCGCGAACTGCTGCGGCGGGCTGGCCTGGTGCGTCGAGTCGGCGGCGGCCCACCAGGTGGCGGGCGTCCCGTACACGTTGTGCGGCGCGGCGGCCACACCCTTCTTGCGGTAGAACCCGTCGGCGCCCTTGTCCTGGCTGAAGATCTGCAGCCCCGCGGCCGGGAGCATGTCGACGTAGTCAGGCTGACCACCCGAGAACGCGATCAACCCCTTGAGCGGGCCGACGATCTTGGGGTCCATCGGACGCACCGAGCGGATCGGCCCGACCTCCTCCGGGACCTGGCTGTGGAAGACCGCGACGAAGCGCGTGATGCCGCCCTCGACGACTTCCTCCCAGACCATGTCGGTCTGCTCCAGCCCGGTCTGCGGTCGGGCCGGCGCGGAGTTCTCGATCTTGACGGCCAGGGCCGGACGAGCCGCCGCTCCCCCATCGGCGGGCATCCCGGTGAGCGGCCAGGTCGCAGGCAGCACCGGAGTCGGCACCGCGGACTTGGAGGCGGCGACGTCCGCCTGCGAGGTCTCGACGACGTTCGCGCCACCGGAACCGCACCCCGCAAGGGCGAACGTTCCGAGGACGGCGGCGACCGCGGCGACCCGTCGACGACGGGTGGGACGGGGGGCACGGACTCGCTGGACCACAAGAACTCCTCGAGACGGGACTGCCGTCACTCTACGGGCCGGGCCCCACCCCCCTTGGGCATCCGCCCGGCGTTGCGCACCTAGGCTGGTGCGGTGCCTCGACCGCTCCGTGACGTCTCGCCGCGCGAGCTGCTGGCCGCGCTCCCGGCCGCACTCGACGGCACCGGGCCGGCTGTCCGGGTCGGCGGCGACGGTGACGGCGACGGTCACCGAGCCTCGGTGCCGGACGAGGTCGCGCTCGTCGTCCGGACCTCCGGGTCCACCGGCGCACCGCGCGACGTCGGGCTCACGGCCCAGGCGTTGACCGCCTCGGCGACGGCGACCGCGCGGCGGCTGGATGGACCCGGCCGCTGGCTGCTGGCGCTGCCGACCGATCACGTGGCGGGCGCCCAGGTGCTCATCCGTTCCGTCCTCGCGGGCACGAACCCGGTCGTCATGGGGTCCGGTCCGTTTCGCGCCGGCGTGTTCGTCGACGCGACCCGGCAGCTCGACGGCCCCGCGCCGCGGTACACCTCACTCGTGCCGACCCAGCTCGTGCGACTGCTGGAGGACCCGGCAGCGACGGCCGCGCTGCGCGGCTTCGACGCCGTGCTGGTCGGCGGCGCCGCGTTGGCGCCCGCGCTGCAGCGCCGCGCGCTGGACGCCGGGGTCCCGGCAGTCACCACCTACGGCGCCACCGAGACCTGCGGCGGGGCGGTCTACGACGGGCGACCGCTCCCGGGGGTGCGGGTGGCCGTCGGACCGGACGAGCGCGTCCGGATCGCCGGGCCGGTGCTCGCCCACGGCTACCTCGACCGACCGGACCTGGACGCCGGAACCTTCGTCGAGGCCGATGGCGAACGCTGGTTCGTGACCTCCGACCTCGGCCGCCTCGACCCGGACGGTCGGCTGCACCTGCTCGGCCGTGCCGACGACGTGCTGGTCACCGGCGGGGTGAACGTGGCGCCGGCGGCCGTGGAGGCCGTGGTCGCGACGCTCCCGGGGGTCCAGGAGGTGTGCGTGGTGGGTCTGGGCGACGAGCAGTGGGGCCAGGCGGTCACGGCCGTCGTCGTTCCCCGGGCCGGTCGACCGCCCGACCTGGCAGACCTGCGCTCGGCGACCACGGCGGCGCTCGGGACGGCCGCCGCCCCGCGCCACCTGGTGCTGGTCGACGCGCTGCCGTTGCGCGGCCCAGGCAAACCGGATCGGCAGGCGACCACCCGGCTCGCCCGCGAGATGCTCGACCGTCAGGAGGTGGCCCGTGGCCGACGCGCGTGAATGGCTGGCGGCAGCCCGGCCCCGGACCCTGCCCGCGGCCGCGGCTCCCGTCGCCGTCGGCAGCGGGGCCGCAGCCCAGCTCGGCTCCTTCGACCTGGTCCGCGCGGCGCTCGCCCTCGGGATCGCGCTCGCGCTGCAGATCGCCGTCAACTACGCCAACGACTACTCCGACGGGGTGCGCGGCACCGACCTGGACCGCGTCGGGCCGCTGCGACTGACAGCATCCGGCGCGGCGTCGCCCAGCCGGGTGCGCGCTGCGGCCTTCGGGTGCTTCGCGCTCGCCGCCGTCCTCGGGGTGGCACTGGTCGCCGTGTCCGGCGCGTGGTGGCTGCTGGCCGTCGGCGCGCTGGCGATCGTGGCCGCCTGGACCTACACCGGTGGTCGGCACCCCTACGGGTACGCCGGGCTCGGTGAGGTCGGGGTGTTCGTCTTCTTCGGGTTGGTCGCCGTGCTCGGCACCACGTTCACCCAGGCCGGGACGGTGTCCTGGCCCGCCGGTGCCGGGGCGGTCGCGGTCGGGCTGCTGGCCTGCGCGCTGCTCATGGCGAACAACCTGCGTGATGTGCCGACCGACTCCCTGGTCGGCAAGCACACCCTGGCCGTGCGCCTGGGCGAACGGCGCGCGCGCCGGCTGTACGCGGCGTTCGTGCTGGTCCCGGTGCTGCTCGGCGCCGCCTGCGGGTTCGTCGCGCCGTGGTCGCTGCTCGTGCTGCTGTGCCTCGGCCCGGCAGTGGCGCTGGCCGTCGTGGTGCTGGCGGGTGCCCGCGGGTCCGCGCTCATCAAGGTGCTGGGCTTCACCGGTCAGCTGGAGCTGGCGTTCGGGCTGGCGCTGGGGGTCGGGCTGGCGCTCTAGGGGCGCGCGGTCGGGACGGTCCCGGGCCGGTCACCGACCGCAGGGCGGGCAGCGCCGCGGCCGCCCGGTCAGTCCGTCGTTCCCGGCCCGGCGGGCGCGTCCCGGGTCGGGGTCACGGGCGGCACACCGTCGCGGTCCGCCCCCTCGTCCTGCGCCGCCCGGACCGCCTCGTCGGCGGCGTCCTCCAGGTCGGCGTCCTCGCGCGCACGGCCGGTGAGCTCGGTGCGTCCGCGCCGCTCACGGCGGGCCTGCGCCCGTCGGGCGATCTCGAGCGCTGCGGCGTCGCGCGGTCCGGGCAGCAGGACGTAGGACAGCCCCCAGGCGATGAAGGCCGCGAGCAGCGGGGACAGCCACGGGTTCATCCCCAGCCACAGCAGGGCGAGCAGCGCGACCGCGAACAGGGCGAGCCGCAGCACGGAGTAGCGGAGCACGGCCATGGCCGTCAGCCTAGGGTGAGCCACGTGCGGGCACGACGCCTACCCTGGGGCGATGTTCCGCAACCTGGGCGTCCTGCTGGCGATCGGCCTCGTCGTCTATGCCCTCATCGACGCAGTACGGAGCACCGACGCGCAGCGGCGTGGGGTCCCTGCGGCGATGTGGGCGGTGGTCATCGTGGTGTTCCCGGTGGTCGGCGCCCTCATCTGGCTCTGGGTGTCGCGCGACGGACGGGGCGCGGGCCGAGGCCTGCCGAGCTCGAGGCGGTCGGGCCCGACGGCGCCGGACGACGATCCGGAGTTCCTGCGCGCACTCGACGAGGAGCGCCGCCGCCGCCAGCACGACGGTCCGGCCGAGGGCGGCACGCCCGGCGCCTGAGGGTCGCCTCAGCCGACCTCGCCGCGTTCCCCGAGCCACGGTGCGAGGACGTCCTCCCGGCCGAGCCAGGGCGTGAGCCCGTCGGAGAGCTCGGCGCGGGTGAGCAGGGAGTCGGTGAACGCGGCCCGGATCCGGGAGTCCTCGTCGCCGATACCGGTGACCACCAGCTCGGTGCGCGGTGCGTCCAGGCCCCACGGACCGAGGTCGCCGATCGACACCTGACCGCCCGACCCCTCCCAGGCGCACAGCGAGTCGGGCCGGGTCGGCACCCAGAACACGCCGCGGGAGCGCACCCGTCCCCCGCCGAGACGCTCGATGTGCTCGAGCACGCGGTCGGGGTGGAACGGCCGGTGGCTCCGCAGTGCGATGGTCCACACCCCGTGCTCGGACCGCCGATGCGCTGACGGCACCCGGCGCGGATCGGTGCGCCGATCGGCCCGCACCGTGTCGTGCACCGAGTCGAAGAGCAGGTCGTCGCTGCGTTCGTCACCGTCGGCGACGCGGCTGCCGTCACCGGCGCGGATGTGGTCGAGCAGGTCCGAGGCCACCGGGTGGTCCTGGGGGCGGGATGCGACCTGGACGACGTCGGCGTGCGCGAGCTGGGCGGCGAGGGCCTCGCCGACGCTGCGCCGGTCCTCCTCGCCGAACGCCAGGCCGCGCTCGTCGAGCAGGTCGTCACCGAGCAGGTCGTCGACCAGGCCCGCGAGGTCGACGGCGACGACCGCGGCACTCAGCCGCAGGTGCTCGAGCTGTTCGCCGGGTTCGGTGCGGGCGGCCAGGGCGCGGGTGACCGGCAGCGAGTCGGCGGTGACCGGCAGCGCGAGCACGATGGCGTCCCAGCGGCCGTCGGCCGCGAGACGGGCGAGCGTGGGCACGGCGTCCTCGCGGACCGCGCACGAGACGCAGCTGTGCTCGAGCGGCACGACGACGTCGTCGACGACACCGGAGGCGTCCACGACCAGCCGGTGCAGCCCGTCCTCCTCGGGCCGCAGATCGTGACGCAGCACGACCGTGCGGGGGCGGTCCAGCACGGCGCTCAGGATCGCGGTCTCCCGACGCACGGGGTCGATGGTGGCCAGGACGGCCAAGGGGGTCAGCGGGCTCAGGGACATGGACGACCTTCCGGTGCAGCCGGGCGGGGGTGGACGGGTCGATTGACGCGAACGATTCTCATTATCTATTATGCCACGACCGACTCCTCCCCCACGAGCCCATGAGGTGCCCATGTCCCGCAGATGCCAGGTGCTCGGCACCGAGCCGGCGTTCGGCCGCTCGGTGTCGCACTCCCACGTGCGCAGCCGACGACGCTTCGACCCCAACGTCCAGCACAAGCGGTACTGGGTCCCCTCGCTGCGCA
>JAHIJU010000252.1 GCA_018898235.1 Actinomycetota bacterium
CGATCCAGGAGGTCCGGGCCCGTCGTACGCAGGCGTCCGGCGCGGCCGAGGTCACGGCCGACGAGGTCGTGGTGGCCACCCAGGCCTGATCACCGCACGCTGCACGAGGCCCCTGCCTGGACGGTCCTGGCGGGGGCCTCGTGTCGTCCCGACGTCTCCGGGCCGCTGTCCTGCGGGGCGACGGCGTGCGGGTGAACTGTGCAACCCCGATGGCGCCCGACGCTCGCTCCACGGCCCCGCGAGCCGATCGTTGAGGTATGAGCGGACGCAGCGACCACCGTCAGCTGGACCGCCACCGGGTCTCCTGGTGGGTGGTCGCAGCGTGGTCCTCGCTCGCGCTCCTGGTGCTCGCCGGGCTCGCCGCGGCGGCCGGCGTCCACCTGGGGTAGACGCCGCGGGCGGCCGGGCGCCGGGTGCGTAGGCTGCCGGACGTGACCGCAGCACCCGATCGACCCTGGCGCCGGGTGGCCGCTGCGACCGGGCTGCTGGGCACCGACGGGCAGGTTCGGCCGACGATCTTCGCCGAGATGTCGGCCCTGGCGAACCGCACCGGCGCCCTCAACCTCGGGCAGGGCTTCCCCGACACCGACGGCCCGGCCCAGGTGGCCCGGGCGGCCGCCGATGCGATCCTCGCCGGGCACAACCAGTACCCGCCGGGCGCCGGGATCCCCGCACTGCTCGACGCCGTCGCCGCCCATCAACGCCGGTGCTACGGCCTGGAGCTCGACCCGGCCGACCAGGTGCTCATCACCACGGGGGCCACCGAGGCGATCGCCGCGGCTGTCATGGCGCTGGTCGGGCCGGGCGACGAGGTGCTCACGCTCGAACCGTTCTACGACTCCTACGCGGCCGTGATCGCGCTCGCCGGTGCCGTCCACACCACCGTTGCGCTGGTCCCCGGCCCCGGCGGCTTCCGCCTCGACGAGACCGCGCTGCGCGCCGCCGTCACCGACCGGACCCGGCTGATCCTGCTCAACTCGCCGCACAACCCGACCGGGACCGTCCTGACCCGCGCCGAGCTGACCTCGATCGCAGCCGTCGCTCGCGAGCACGACCTGCTGGTCGTCACCGACGAGGTGTACGAGCACCTCACCTACGGCGCGACCCACGTGCCGATCGCCACGCTGCCGGCGATGGCCGAACGCACGCTCACCGTGTCCTCGTCGGGCAAGTCGCTGTCGTTCACCGGGTGGAAGATCGGCTGGATCAGCGGACCGGCCACGCTGGTCACGGCGGTGCGCACGGTCAAGCAGTTCCTCACCTACGTCTCCGGGGCGCCCTTCCAACCCGCGGTGGCCGGCGCGCTGGTCGATCCGCAGGTGGCCGCCTGGGTGGCCGACCTGGCAGCCTCGTTGTCCCGACGCCGCGACCTGCTCTGCGAGGGGCTCGAACGCGCCGGGTTCACCGTCGTCGTCCCGCAGGGCACCTACTTCGTGCTGGCGGACGCTGCCCCGCTGGGGTTCGACGACGGCGCCGCGCTGTGCCGGGCGCTGCCCGCGCTCGCCGGTGTGGTGGGCGTGCCCGCGAGCGCCTTCACCAGGTCCGGGTCGGCGACCGATGCCGCACTCGCCTCCTGGATCCGGTTCACCTTCGTCAAGCAGACGCAGGTGCTCACCGACGCCGTGGAACGACTGGGCCGGTGGGCCACCACCGGCAGAGCAGGAGGAGCACCGTGATCAGGCACATCGTGATGTGGCAGTTCGCCGAGCAGGCGGCCGGTGGCACCCGGGCGGAGAACCTCGAACGAGCACGGGTGGGGCTGGCGGCGCTCGACGGGCTGGTGCCCGGGCTGGCGCGCCTGGACGTCGTCGTCCCGACCGACGATCTGGAGCACACCCACGACCTGCTGCTCGTCGCCGACTTCGACTCCCCGGAATCGCTGGCCGCCTACGCCGAACATCCGCGCCACCTCAAGGTGGCGGGGTTCATCGGACAGGTGCGCACGTCCCGGGCCTGCATCGACCACCACCTCGACTGACGTCCACCGGGCCAGGACGGCGGCCGGGCCGGCGGACCTCACGCGGCCCAGGCGCCGCCGCGACGAAACGCCGGGGTGGCCAGCGCCAGCACGGCGACGGCCACGAGTGCGGCACCGGCCATCACCGAGGCCATCGCCACCGCTCCGCCGCCGAGCAGACCGGAGATCGGGCTGACGACGCCGCTCACCCCCGCCTGCGCGGCCCCGATGACGGCCGCCGCCGAACCCGCGACCTGCCCATGCCGGCTCATCGCCAGCGCGTTCGCATTGGGTGAGGCGAGGTTGAGCAGGCTGAGGATCAGCCACAGCACGATCAGCAGCGCCGGCAGCCCGCCGACCCCGGTCACCGCGAGCGCCACCAGCACCAGGGCGAGGACCGCGACAGCCACCTGGGCGGCCCGCAGCAGCCGGATCGGCGCGACCTTGTGCACGAGCGCCGCGTTGACCTGCGCGCCGCCCACCAGGCCGATGCCGTTCGCCGCGAACACGAGCGCGAACTGCTGCTCGGACAGGCCGAACCCGGCACGCAGCACGAACGGGGAGCTGACCACGTAGCTCATCAGCACCGCCGTGGACAACCCCGGCAGCACCGCGAGCGCCATGAAGTGCCGGTCCCGGGCCAGCGCGCCGTACCCGGACAGCCCCGCGCGGATGCCGCCGGGGCGCCGGTTGGCCACGGGGAGCGTCTCGGGCAGCCGCAGCAGCACCGCGACCCAGACGACGATGCCGTAGGCCGCGAGCACCCCGAACACCGCGCGCCAGCCTGCGTGCGTCGCGACGAACCCGCCGATGCTCGGGGCCAGCAGCGGGGCGAGCCCGATCACGAGCATCAGCCGGGACAGCAGCCGTGCCGCCTGGCTGCCGACGAACAGGTCGCGCACCACCGCCATCGCGACCACCACCGCCGCGGCGTTGAAGAACCCCTGAACCGCACGCAACGCGATGAGCACCTCGACCGTCGGGGCGAAGGCGCAGGCCACCGACGTGACGATGTGCAGCCCCACACCGACCAGGGCCGGCGCCCGACGGCCGAACCGGTCGGAGACCGGACCGACGACGAGCTGTCCGACCGCGCCGCCGAGCAGCAGCACCGTCATCGTCAGCTGGACCGAGGCCACCGACGTCGACAGGTCCCGTGCCACTTCCGGCAGGGACGGGAGGTAGATGTCCGTGGAGAACGCCTGGATGGCGACCATCAGACCGAGCAGCAGGACATGGCGCGCACGGGGTACCCGTGCGACGGGGGTGGAGGGAGGCATCGGTGCCATCATCTCGCGTCGGTGGTGCAGCCCGGGACGGACGCGGCGTGCTGGGGGCGCCCACCCTGGCGGTCGCGGACGTCGGCGTCGGACGCAGACAGCCCGGACCGGCACCGCCTGGGACGGCCGCCGGGCCGCTGTCGGTGCCCGGTGGCAGGCTTGGCGCATGTGCGGTCGCTACGCCTCGTTCCGCGCCGACCAGGACCTCGCCGACGAGTTCGCGATCGCGACGGTCGCCGACGACGTCCGGCTGCTGCCGCCGTCGTGGAACGTGGCACCGACCGACGGGGTGCGCATCGTCGTCGAGCGGGCCGATCGCGGCACGGGTGAGGTGAGCCGGCAGCTGCGCCTCGCGCGCTGGGGCCTGGTCCCGTCGTGGGCCTCGGGCCCGGCGGTCGGTGGCCGGATGATCAACGCCCGGGCCGAGTCGCTCACGGATCGGCGTGCGTTCGCCCGCCCGTTCGCGGTCCGCCGGGCCCTGCTGCCCGCCGACGGGTACTACGAGTGGCAGGCGCAGCCGGTCGCACCCGGGACGGGACCGGCGCCCAGGCAGCCGTTCTACATCCACCCCACCGACGGCGCCTGCGCCGCCCTGGCCGGGCTGTACGAGTTCTGGAAGGACCCGACGAAGCCCGAGGACGACCCCGGTCGCTGGCTCGTGACCGCCGCCGTCATCACCCGGGAGGCCACCGGGCAGCTCGCGGCGGTCCACCCGCGGCAGCCCCTGATCCTGCCGCAGTCGGCCTGGGGCACGTGGCTCTCCCCCGCCGTCGGCGCCGAGGAGGCGCGCGGGCTGCTGCAGGTCGAACCGCCACCGCTGACCGTGACCGCCGTCTCGACCGCGGTCAACGCCGTCGCCCATGACGGACCCGAGCTGCTGCGGCCGCGCGAGCCCGGGTGACGGGTCGTGGCGTCCCCCGGGTGGCCCCCTCGCCGCGCGGGCCCGACGCGGGCGTGTGAGCATGCGGACATGTCCCACCGCGACGACGATCCAGCCGGCCTCGACGAGGCCGCACCTGAGCCGCCCGCGCTCGATCCCGTCACGCGCGAGGCCGTGGAGCACGTGCTCGCCGTGGCCCGGCGCCTCGTCCCCGATGCCGTGGACGGCGTCAGCTACGGCGTGCCCGCACTCATCGTCGACGGCAAACCACTCATCGGGGTCTCCCGCTCGGCCCGGCACCTGTCGGTGGTGCCGTACTCGCCCTCAGCGCTCGACACGGTGCGGACCGAGCTGACCGACTACTCGGTCTCCAAGGGTCTCGTGCGGTTCACACCGGACCGGCCGGTCCCCGACCAGGTCCTGAGCCGGCTGGTCCAGGCCCGGCTGGCCGAGATCCGCGGCTAGTCGAGCAGCCAGGTCGTCGAGGCCAGGAAGCGCTCCGCGACCTGCACGGTGCCCGGAACCTGCGCCGCCCACAGCTCGGGCGGCAGCGCATCGACCCGGTGGGTCGTGGTCCACCCGAGCATCTGCAGCCGGCGCACCATCGACAGCGCACCGCCGTACCGGGCATCGGTGTCGGTGAACGGGCGCACCTCGCGGTAGCCGTCCACCCAGTGCGCCGCCATGGTCGGGGCGTCCGGCAGGTGCTCGATGAAGCTGAACGCCGCGGCGAAGTCGTACCAGAACCAGCTCCAGCCGCTGTCGTCGAAGTCGATGAGCGTGAGCCGGTCGTCGTCGTCCACCATGAGGTTCGACGGTCGCAGATCGGCGTGGATGAGACCCCACACGCCCGGGTCCCGCGGCACATCGGCGAGCACCCCCAGGGCCACCTGCTGGGCGCGGGACAGCAGGGTGAGCTCGGCGGACCCCAGCCCGGCACCCTCCCACCGGCCCCAGCGGCAGGCCGGCCCGACCATGTGCGGCAGGTCCCAGGCGTGCCGTTCGAAGCCCGGCGGCGGGGTCCAGCGCAGGGAGTGCTCGTGCAGCCGGGCCGTCGTGGCGCCGATCCGCCGGTAGTAGGGCACCGGGTCGGCGATGTCCTCGAGCACCTGGCCGGGCACGTAGGAGTAGCTGACGCACGCCCACGCGGAACCGCGGCCATCGGGCAGCATCGCCACGAACGTGCCGTCCAGCGTCGGCACCCCCGTGGGCACCCGCGCCACCCCCTGCGCGGCCAGCGAGCGGACCCAGGCGACCTCCGACTCGAACGCGGCGACCCCGCTCATGTAGCCGGGGCGGGCCACCCGCAGCACCGCGACCGGGTCGTCGTCCACCCGGACCAGGAAGGTCGCGTTCTCCGAGACCGTGATCAGGGTCAGCGTGGCGCCGAGGGGGTAACCCCACGCGCCGACGACCCCGTCGTAGAGCCAGTCCGGGGCGCGGTCACCCTTGACCAGCAGCTCGAAGGTGTCGAGCGCGAGCGGTGCGGACAGGTCGGTCATGACGTGCTCCTCTCGGTCACAAGAGGAGCGGGGGCGGGCGGCCCGCCGCCGATTGTGCGGCCCGCGGCCCGCACTGACAAGGGCGCGCCGGGTCGGTCACGAGCCATTAACACTGGCGGCGTCGCGGTAACAGGGTTCTTACACAGGTGGGTGTCCGGCGTGCGGGCGGGACGGGAACCATCGAGGTCATCCGGAGCGGACCGGGCGGCCCGCACCCCGTACAGCAGCCTTCGACGAGGACACGCACATGGCGACCCGTTCGACCATCATGGACACCAACAGCTACCGGCCCGGGACGGCCGGGGCGCTGCCCGCCGGCACCGCCGGTCTGGTGCACCGCCGCGAGCACGTGCTCGGGCCGGCCTACCGGCTCTTCTACCGCACGCCCGTGCACCTGGTGCGCGGCGTCGGCTCGCACCTGTTCGACGCCGACGGGCAGGACTACCTCGACGTCTACAACAACGTCGCCAGCGTCGGGCACGCGCACCCTGCGGTGGTCGCCGCGATCGCCGAGCAGGCGGGTTCGCTCAACACCCACACCCGCTACCTGCACGACGCGGTCGTCTCCTACTCCGAGGACCTGCTCGCCCTGCTGCCCGACGAGGTCGACAAGGTGATGTTCTGCTGCACCGGGTCGGAGGCCAACGACCTGGCCGTCCGGGTCGCCCAGCAGCACACGGGTGGCACCGGCGTGGTGGTCAGCGCCGAGGCGTACCACGGCAACACCGCACTGGTCTCGGGCATGTCGCCGGCCCTCGGCACGGGACAGCCGCTCGGTGCGGACGTGCGCACCGTTCCCGCCCCCGACGGGTACCGGGTGGCCACCTCCGATCTGGGGCTGTGGTTCGCCGACCAGGTGCGCTCCGCGATCCTCGATCTGGAGCGGCACGGCATCCGGTTCGCCGCCTTCCTCGCCGACTCGATCTTCTCCTCCGACGGGGTCTACCCCGACCCGGCAGGCCCCCTGGGCTTCCTGGCGCCGGCCATCGACGTGGTGCACGCCGCCGGCGGGGTGTTCATCGCCGATGAGGTGCAGCCCGGCTTCGCCCGCACCGGCGACGCGTTCTGGGGGTTCGACCGGCACGGCGTCGTCCCCGACCTGGTCACCATGGGCAAGCCGATGGGCAACGGGATCCCGATCTCGGCCCTGGCCGCCCGCTCGGATGTGCTGAGCGACTTCGAGCTGCCGTACTTCAACACCTTCGGCGGCAACCCGGTGTCGATCGCCGCGGCGCGCACCGTGCTCTCGGTGCTGCACGACGAGCAGCTGCAGGCGAACGCCGCCCGGGTCGGTGCCCGGCTGCGCCGCGAGCTCATCGCCCTGACCGCCGGCGACCCGCGGATCGGCGATGTGCGGGGGGCGGGTCTGTACATCGGCGTCGACGTGGTCACCGACCCCACGTCGAAGTCCCCCGACGTCGCCACCGCGCTCGACCTCGTGGAGGCGCTGCGGGACCGCCGGGTGCTCACCTCGGTGTGCGGCCCCGGCAACGTGCTCAAGCTGCGACCACCGCTGGTGTTCGACGACGCCGACGTCGACCGGCTGCTGGAGGCCCTCGACGCCGGCCTGCGGAGCCTGCCGCGATGACCCCCGACCAGGTGGTGGCCCGGCTGCGGGCCCGGCTGGCCGCGGGCGGCTACGTCCCCGGTGAGCGGCTGGGCGACGAGCGCACGCTGGCCGCCGAGCTCGGCGTACCGCGCGGGGCGCTGCGCACCGCGCTCGACCGGCTCACCGGTCTCGGCCTGGTGCGTCGCACCATCGGGCGGGCCGGCGGGGTGATCGCCTCCGACGGGCGGATCGAGCGGCACCTCAACACCACCGAGTCGCTGCCCGAGATCGCCCGGTACCAGGGCGTGCAGGTCGACACCCGGGTGCTGCACGCGGTGCTCGGACTGGCCGACCCGGCCGAGGCCCGTCGGCTGGCGCTCGCCGAGGGCGCGGCGGTGCACCGCATCCTGCGCCTGCGGCTGGCCGACGGGCGACCGCTGTCCCTGGAGGCCTCCTGCCTGCCGGCCGACCTGTTCCCCGGGCTCGACCGGGAGGATCTGTCGTCCCTCTACCGGACCCTGCGCGAGCGGTACGGCATCGGCCCGGTGTTCTCCGACGAGACGCTCGAGGTGGTGCACGCCGACCGGGAGCAGGCCCGCCACCTGTCCGTGGCGCCCGGGGCGGCGCTGCTGCACGTGCAGCGGGTCGCCGCCGGCTCCGCGGGCCGTCCCATCGAGCTCGGCCAGGAGTGGTTCGTCGCCGACCGGATGCGGTTCCACCTGCGCAAGTACGGCTACGTCAAGCCCGGCCGGGTCGCACCGCCACCGCACCCGACCACCCCACCACGGACCGCACCCCTGCTCGCCACCCCACTGCTCACCGCCGCCCTGCTCACCGCAGCCGGGTACACCGCATCCCTGGGAGGACAGTCATGACGACCACCTCGAGCTCCGTCGCGGGCGTGACGTACGCGCGCCCCGACGCCGACTACTTCGACAAGCGGGGCCTGCACCGTTCCGCCGGTTTCTGGGGGCTGTGGGGGATCGGGGTGGCCGCCGTCATCTCGGGCGACTTCTCCGGGTGGAACGGCGGGATCGCGGCCGCCGGCTGGGGCGGTCTCCTGGTGGCCACCGGCCTGGTCGTCGTCATGTACTTCACGATGCTGTTCTCGATCGGCGAGATGTCGGCCGCGATGCCGCACACCGGCGGCGCGTACTCGTTCGGCCGGGCCGCGATGGGCCCCTGGGGCGGCTTCGTCACCGGGCTGGCCGAGTCCGTCGAATACGTGATGACCACGGCGGTCGTCGTCTACTTCTCGGCCGGGTACGCCGACTCGATCACACAGGACCTGTTCGGCATCTCGTTGCCCGTCTGGGCCTGGTGGCTGATCATCTACGGCGCCTTCTTCGCGCTCAACGCCTGGGGAGCCGAGGCGTCGTTCAAGTTCGCCGTCGTGGTGTCGGTGATCTCGCTCGCGGTCATCGTGGTGTTCGCCGCCGTCGCCCTCGCGTCCTCGCGCCTGGACCTCGGGTCGCTGTTCGACATCGAGCCGACGACGGCCCTCGGCGCCAGCACGTTCCTGCCCTTCGGCATCGGCGGCGTGTTCTTCGCGCTGCCGTTCGCGATGTGGATGTTCTTGGGCATCGAGGAGCTGCCGCTGGCGGCCGAGGAGGCGCACACCCCCACCCGCGACATCCCACGCGCCGGGTTCTGGGGCATGGTGACGCTGCTGGTCACGGGCGTGCTGGTGCTGTTCCTCAACCCGGCCGTCACCGGGGCGGCGGCGCTCGCCGGATCGGGTGAGCCGCTGCTCGACGGGTTCCGGGCGATCTTCCCGAACTCGGCGATCGCCTCGGTGCTGTCGGCGTTCGCGCTGGTCGGCCTGCTGGCCTCGACCCAGGGGATCATGTTCGCCTACGGCCGCAACATCTACTCCCTGTCCCGCGCCGGCTACTACCCCAAGGCGTTCTCGCTCACCGGGGCGCGCAAGACCCCCTGGGTGGCACTGGCCGTCGGCGCCGTGATCGGCTTCGCCTCGCTCGTGCTCGTGCAGTACCTGGTGGCCTCGGCCGGGTCGATCGTGCTCAACATCGCCGTCTGGGGCGCCGTCATCGCCTACCTGCTGCAGATGACGTCGTACGTGATCCTGCGGGTCAAGCACCCGCGGGCCACCCGCCCCTACCTGAGCCCGACGGGCATCCCCGGCGCCATCGTGGCCGGGCTGCTCGCCCTGGCGATCTTCGTCGGGGTCATGCTCAACCCCACCTACCGCCCGGCGATCATCGCCATCGCCGCCGTGTTCGCCCTGGCCCTGGGTGCGTTCGCGCTGTGGGGGCGCAAGCAGCTGGTGCTGTCCCCCGAGGAGGAATACGCGCTGGCCGGCGGGCTGTCGTCGGACGCGGCGGAGGCCGAGCCCGAGCCCGCCCAGGCCACCGTCAGCTGAGCTGCGCCCGGCCGTCGAGCCCCAGCGCACGGCCCAGCTCGTCCAGGCTGCCCACCCGCCGCAGCCGCGGGTGGGCAGCCTGCTGCGCGCTCAGCACGGTCGCCGGCTGGATCGCATAGGTGAGCGCCCCGCTGGCGAGCGCGGCCGTCAGCCCGGGCACCGAGTCCTCAACGGCCACGCACCCGGCCGGGTCCACCCCGAGCCGGGCGGCCGCCTGCAGGTACGCCTCGGGGTCGGGTTTGCCCCGCACCACGTCGTCCCCGCCGACGACGACGGACAGCGAGCCGGCGGGCGCCGCCGCGGCGACCGAACGGGCGAGGGTGCGGTAGGTCATGGTCACCAGGGCCGTCGGGACCTGTGCCGCGACCAGCGCGGCCAGCAGGTCGAGCGCGCCCTCGCGCCACGGCGGCCCGTCCACCTCCAGCTCGGCGACCCGGTCGTTGAGCCAGTGCTCGATGGTCGGGCTGTCCAGCGGGACGCCCCGGTCGATGAGCAGGCTCGCGACGTCCGGGATGGCCAGGCCGACGATCGACTCGTCATCGGCGGCGCTCCGCGGCAGGTCGTACCGGGCCGCGAGCTCACCGGTGGCCAGGGCCCACACCGGTTCGGAGTCGACCAGCGTCCCGTCCAGATCGAACAGCACGGCAGCCGGTCGGGCGGTACTCAGCCCTGACCGGCCCGGACGAGGCTGAGGTCCCACGGCGTCACCGTACCGAGTCCGGTGAGGTCGCAGCCCGGCTGTTCCACGAGCACGAAGCGGGGGTCGCCGGCCAGCACCTGTGCCGTCGCCGGGTCCACCAGGACAGTGCCGGGCCGGGCCACGTCGCACAGCCGGGAGGCCAGCGTGACGGGTGCGCCGAACACGTCGCCGAACCGGGACAGCAGGTTGCCCCACACCAACGAGACCCGCAGCGACACGTCGTGCGGCGGCGCCGGCCGGGCCCGCTTCGGTCGCACATGGGCGGTGAACGCCTCGGCCAGGTGGGTCGCGACCATCGCCCCGACCACCGGGTCGTCGGCGACGAAGATGGCGCCGTCGCCGATCGTCTTGATGATCCGACCGCCGTGCGCCCCCACCACGTCCCGCACCCGCGCCTCGAAGCCCTGCACGAAGGCCGACAGCTCGGCCGGGCCGAGGCCTGCGGTGGTCCGGGTGAAGGAGACCATGTCGGCGAAGCCCACGGCCCGCGCGAGCGGCAGGGTGCTCGCGTCGTAGGGCCGCGAGCCCGATGAGGCGAACTCGGCCGTGTACCGCCCGGCGACGGCCGCCAGCTGACGGCGGTAGGCGTACAGCACGAGCTGCTCGAGTGGTTCGACCAGGTCCGGCAGACGTTCGAGCAGCTCGAGGCGGGCCGCCCGGTCGTCCCGGCCGTCGCGTCCCGCGAGGTCCTCGACCAGGGCCTCCACCTGCCACATCGCGACCCGGTCGCCGTTGTGGCCCACCGCGCGGACCAACGAGACCACGGTGGACATCGACAGGTCATGGGTGCGCATCAGCTCGGCGAGCCGACCGATCGCCGCCGCGTCGAGCTCGGTGAACACCGGTTCACCGTGCTCGACGCGGGGCAACGACAGGATGCGCCACAGATCGGCCACCAGCTCCGGCGAGATACCGGCGCGGTCGGCCAGGTCCCGATCGGTCAGCGCGCGAGGGCCGCCGAGCAGGGCCGCCTCAAGGGCACCCGCGACCGGCACCGCCTGCGCGTCATCGCCCATCCGGCAACCCTAACGGGCGACGTTCGCCCCCGGGCCGCCGGCCACAGGTCCGCCCGGACCGGTCGGACGGTGCGCCCGACGCGAGCCCGCCGGACGCGCTGAGGCGCCGCCGGCCTGCGGGTACCCGCCCCGCGGAGCGGACGACGGACCGGCCGGCGCCGCACCCTGGCGCGGTGCCGCACCCGACGTCGACCGGGTCGACGGGGCCGCGCCCCGACCACCCTGGCGGCCGGTACCTGCGGCGGTGCCACGGTCGGTGCGAGCGGTGTCGGCACCGGCCGCACCGCGGCCGCGCCGACGTGCCGGACGGGCCTCGCCGGACCGCGCGGCCTCATGGGCGTGCACGGCTTCGGCGATCGTCCGGGTCGGGCCACCGGAACGACCGGAGCCCGCACCACCGGACCTGCCGGAGCCTGCACCGCCGGAGCGACGTGCCGACCCGGCACCGCCCCGACCGCTGCGGGCCGCTGCCGGCCGCTGCTCGGCGACCTCGACGACGGGACCGCTGATCCGCGGCGCGCGCTCGCCGACCAGACGCTGGACCACGGGGCTGGCCGCCGTGACCTCGACCGGCGTCGCCTTGATGGCGGCGGCACGCAGCATCTGGTGCACCTCCCGGCGCTGCTCGGGGAGCACCAGGGTGACGACCGTCCCGGCCGCCCCGGCCCGAGCCGTCCGACCCGAACGGTGCAGGTACGACTTGTGCTCGGTCGGCGGGTCCACGTGGACCACCAGCGCCACATCGTCGACGTGCACACCGCGCGCGGCGACGTCGGTGGCGACCAGCACCCGCGCCCGGCCGTCCCGCAGCGCCGCGAGGTTGCGGTCACGCGCGGCCTGCGACAGGTTGCCCTGCAGGTCGACCGCGGCGATCCCGTCGGCCACCAGCGCCTTCGCGAGCTTCTTGGCCACGTGCTTGGTCCGCACGAACAAGATCCGCGGACCGGTCCCGGAGGCCAGGGCGTGCACGACGTCGCGCTTGACGTCCGCACCGGACACCGTGAGCACCTCGTGCACCATCAGGTCGACGTGGCTGGACGCGTCGTCCACCGCATGCGTCGCCGGGGCGTGCAGGAACTTGCGCACGATGCGGTCGACGCCGTTGTCCAGCGTGGCCGAGAAGAGCATGCGCTGGCCGGCGACCGGCGTGGCCGCCATGATCCGCGTGACGGTCGGCAGGAAGCCGAGGTCCGCCATGTGGTCGGCCTCGTCGAGCACCGTCACGGTGACCGCGTCCAGGTGCGCGTGCTTCTGGTGCATCAGGTCCTCGAGCCGGCCGGGGCAGGCGACGACGATGTCGACGCCGGCCGCCAGGGCCGTGACCTGGCGGTGCTGGGACACCCCGCCGAAGATCGTCGTGACCTCGAGCCCGACGGCTCGCGCGAGCGGCGCGATGACATCGGCGATCTGGGTGGCCAGCTCACGCGTGGGGGCCAGCACGAGGCCACGCGGGTGGCCGGGGCGGCGACGCCCGGAACGGTCGGCGGCGATCCGCGCGACCATCGGCAGGGCGAACGCGAGCGTCTTGCCGGAGCCGGTGCGGCCGCGGCCCAGCACGTCACGGCCGTCGAGGGTGTCGGGCAGCGTGTCGCGCTGGATGGGGAACGGTGCATCGATCCCGGACGCGGTGAGCACGTCCACGAGCGTTGCGGGAACGCCGAGAGCGGCGAAGGAGGAAGCCATGAGCGAGTGAGGACCTTCGGTCAGTGGGGCGCGCGCAGTGGGGCGCCCGGGGGCGAGCGTGCCGGTCGGCACGTCGTTCGCCGCCAAAAGGGATCCCTGGTGCGAGATGCACGGCCCGGCGACCACAACCGGTCGGGGGCGGGGAACGCGTTCGTCGACGCTGGCGCGAAAGTGCGCCGCGGCAAGACTACCCGATGTCAGCCGACCGGCCGCAGATGGGTGACGTCCCCCGCGTGGACCACATGCTCGGCACCGTCGTCACCGTGCACCACGAGTGCGCCGTCAGCGGCCAGCCGGACCGCCCGACCGAGGAGGACGGCTCCCCCCGGCAGCTCGACCTGGACCCGTGCGCCGAGGGTGACGCACACGTCCGCGACCTCCTCGGCCAGACCGCTCGCGGCCGCCAGGCCGCCACCGGCCTGCCACCGGTCCGAGAGCTCGGCGAGCGCCGAGACCAGCGCCACGAGCAGCACCTCACGGTCGAGGCCGCGGGCGCCGGCCAGCACCAACGACGTGGCGGTGGGCACCGGGAGGTCCTGCTCGGACTGCGACACGTTGACCCCGATGCCGACCGCGACCGCGAGCTCGTCGGGCAGCTGAACCGCATCGCACAGCACTCCCGCCACCTTGCGCAGCTCACCCCAGCCGGGCAGGGAGGGCGCCGCCGGCGGGGCCACGAGCACGTCGTTCGGCCACTTCAGGTACGCCGGGACGCCGGCCGTCGCCTGCAGCGCACGGACCACCCCGAGCCCGGCGATGAGCGGGAGCCAGCCCAGCCCCTCACCCGCGGGCCCCGGACGGACCACGAACGTGCAGGTCAGCGAGGTGCTCGGCGGGGTGACCCAGCGCCGGCCGGTGCGCCCGCGCCCGGCCTGCTGATGCTCGGCGACCAGCAGCGACGAATCCGGCCACACCTGCGGTTCGGTCCGCAGGCCCCGCACCACATCGTCATTGGTCGAGGTGGTGGACTCGACGACCTCCAGCCGGTTGAGCGGACCGGCCGGTGCGAGCAGCAGGGCGCGCAACGAGGAGGCGCGCAGGCGAGGGACGTCGGTGGTCACCTCGCCATCCTCGCTGCCGACGGGCCGACGAGGGAACCCGGACCGCGTTGTGGGAACCCCACGGAGCGTCCTGCGCGACTCAGTCGCCCGCCCCCGGCCCGCCGGACGTCGGCTGCACCTACCCTTCGACGAGTGAGCAGCCCGCACCCCGACCGCACCACAGCTGCCCGGCTCGCCGAGCTGGACGCACGCACCGACGCTGCGGCCACGGCCGAGGAGGGGGCGGCGACCAAGCAGCACGCCCGCGGCAAGAAGACCGCACGCGAACGCGTCGAGCTGCTGCTCGACCCGGGCTCGTTCGTCGAGCTCGACGCGATGGTGCGCCACCGTTCGACGAACTTCGGCCTGGACGCCAAGCGCATCCCGGGCGACGGCGTCGTGGCCGGTCACGGAACCGTCGACGGGCGACCCGTGTGCGTCTACTCCCAGGACTTCACCGTCTTCGGCGGCAGCCTCGGCGAGGTTCACGGCCAGAAGATCACCAAGGTGATGGACCTCGCGCTGCGCACGGGGGCGCCGCTGGTCGGCATCAGCGACGGCGGCGGCGCCCGCATCCAGGAGGGGGTCGCCGGCCTCACCCAGTTCGCCGAGATCTTCCGCCGCAACGTTGCCGCCTCGGGTGTGGTCCCGCAGATCAGCCTCATCCTCGGCCCGTCGGCGGGCGGTGCGGTGTACTCCCCCGCACTCACCGACTTCATCGTGATGGCCGACAAGACCTCGCACATGTTCATCACCGGGCCGGACGTCATCCGGGCCGTCACCGGCGAGGACGTCGGCTTCGAGGAGCTCGGCGGCGCGACCACCCACAACGTGCGCTCCGGCGTCGCGCACTACCTCGCGGCCGATGAGGACGATGCGATCGACTACGTGCGCACGCTGCTCGGCTTCCTGCCGGCCAACAACCTGTCCGACCCGCCGTCGTACCCGTTCGAGGGCGACATGGAGGTCACCGACGCCGACCTCGAGCTCGACGCCCTCGTGCCGGACTCCGACTCGCAGCCGTACGACATGCGCGTGGTGATCGAGCACGTGCTCGACGACGCCTCGCTGCTCGAGGTGCAGGCCCTGTACGCGCCGAACATCGTCGTCGGGTTCGGCCACGTGGAGGGGCACGCCGTCGGCGTCGTCGCCAACCAGCCGCTGTCGATGGCCGGCACGCTCGACATCAACGCCGCCGAGAAGGCCGCCCGGTTCGTGCGCACCTGCGACGCGTTCAACATCCCCGTCCTGACCTTCGTCGACGTACCCGGGTTCCTGCCGGGCACCGACCAGGAGTGGAGCGGGATCATCCGCCGTGGGGCCAAGCTCATCTACGCCTACGCCGAGGCCACCGTGCCGCTGGTCACCGTCATCACGCGCAAGGCCTACGGCGGCGCGTACATCGTGATGGGCTCCAAGCAGCTGGGCGCCGATGTGAACCTCGCCTGGCCCACCGCGCAGATCGCCGTCATGGGGTCGGGCGGCGCCGTCAACATCCTCCAGCGCGGCGCGCTGACCGCGGTGGAGAAGGCCGGCGGCGATGTCGAGGCCGAGCGGGCCCGGCTGGTCGCCGAGTACGAGGACGCCATCGTCAACCCGTGGGACGCCGCCGACCGCGGCTACGTGGACGATGTGATCCGGCCCTCGCAGACGCGTCTGCAGATCGTGCGGGCGCTGCGGCTGCTGCGCACCAAACGTGCCACCATGCCGCCCAAGAAGCACGGGAACATCCCGCTGTGAGCGACATCGACAGCGCACCCCAGGTCCGGGTGGTGCGCGGCGCCCCGGACGACCTGGAGCTCGCCGCCCTGGTCGCCGGTCTGCTGGCCTCGACCAGCGGTCCGTTGCCCGACCCGGACCCGGCGGCCCCCGGCGGCTGGGCCGATCGCTCCAGGCTGCTGCGCGGGTTCGGTCCAGCGCGCCGCGGGGCCGACTCGTGGCGCTGGAGCCTGCACCCCTGACCTGGAATAGGGTCGTCCGGGTGAACGAGCAGAGCAGCCGAGAGCCCACCCCGGTCGACGAGGTCGCCGAGGAGTACCTGACCACCATCGCGCGCCTCAACCCGGTCGCGGCCACGATGCTCGGCATCGCCGGGCACGACGACCGCCTCACCGATCTGTCACCGGAGGGCCACGGTGCCCGCGCGGACGCCGCCCGGCACACGCTGGCCGCGCTCGGCCGCCTGCCACTCGCCGACGAGACCGACCGCGTGACCGTCGCCGCGATGCGCCAGATGCTCGGGCTCGAGGTCGAGCTGTACGAGGCCGGTGAGACCGAGGGCGCCCTCAACGTGATCGCGTCGCCGGTGCAGGGGCTGCGCGATGTCTTCGACGTCGCCCCGACCTCGACCGAGCAGCACTGGGCCGATGTCGCCGGCCGGCTCGCGGCCATGCCCGAGGCCGTCGAGGGGTACATCGCCTCGTTGCGGTCCGCCGCCGACCGCGGTGTCAG
>JAHIJU010000253.1 GCA_018898235.1 Actinomycetota bacterium
GATGCGAGCCGGGCGATCCCGAACTCGCCCAGCAGGTCGTCGGCCCGCTTCGCCGCCTGGTCGGCGCCGGTGCCCCAGGAGATGGCGATCAGGGTCAGGTACTCCCGCAACGTCAGGTTGCGGGCCAAGGGAGGCACCCCGAGCAGCGAGGCCACCGTGGAACGAAACGCAGGGCGGCGTTCGTCGGGTGGCAACCCGTCGACGACCACCGTCCCGGTGGACGGGCTCACCTGCCCGGCGAGGACACGCAGCAGCGTCGTCTTGCCCGAACCGTTCGGCCCGATGACCGCCAAGGTCCGTCCAGCCCCTACCTCGAAGCTCACCGGCGACAACAGCGTCACTCCCCCGAGCGCGACGCCAACGCCTCCCGCGCTGACCGTCCCGGTCACGGCGCAGGTGTTCCGGCCGCGACCAGGATCGCCAGCAGGGGCACCACCCGCGCTGGCGGCATCTCGAAGACCCCACGTCGCGGCGAGACCAGCCACCCGGCAGCCGTCAGTTCCCTCAGGTGGTGATATGCCTGCCCCGAGGTCCCGGCCCCGAGCTCCTCGACCAGCGCGGTCGCGGTCGTGACGCCACGCAGCACCGCCTGCAAGATGCGCAGCCGCACCGGACTGGCCAGGGCAGTGAGCTGGAGTGCCAGGTCCGCCCACTCACGGTCGAACACATCGGAGGCAGGCTCCCCATACTGCCAACGCAGCGTCTTCCCGCTGGGAGTCCGCACGCTGCCGACGTACAGCACTGCGCCCTGCGGAACTCGCGCCTCGATGCCGTTCAGGGCCCACAGCGGATCGGCCGCCGATGCCATGCCGGCAGGCAGTTCGCTGATCCGCTGCGCCACAAGCTCGGCCACCATGTTCTCGAGCGCCGACACCCGCGCCTCGATGTCGTCACCAGCCACGGCAGCAGCCTACGCTTGAACGTAATACCGTGACTGGGCGGTGCTTCACGAGCCCGGGCACCGGCCCGATGGCACACGCCTGTCGCCCGAGGGCGCGTCGCCGTGTCCACGGGCACCGCCACGGACCGGGTCCGTGTCTCACGCGGCCCGTGAGCTCAACGGGGGACGTCATCCCCATGGACGGGTGCCTGCCCGGCGGGAACGGTCTCGACGCAACCCGAGCCCACGCCGACCCAGGAGTCATCGACCCCATCCGGTAGCCCTCGTGGCCGCGTTCGACCTCGACGAGCAGGTCCTCGGAGCCTCACTCCGTAGGCAGTCCGTGCACGGGCCTGATCAGCAGGACCGCCGCGAACGACAACATCGTCGAGTGCAGCCGGCCACCAGTGAACCGGCGAGCGCGGCGGCGTCCCGGGGCAGTCGCCGCAGCTCGCGCTCGATCTGCACCTCAGCCCTCGAACACCCCCCGCATCCCCGCCGCCTGCTCCCGCAGGTACACCGGCACCACATCGACCGGCACCGCGCGCGTCACGACCGCACCGCCGTCATGCACCGACCCGTCCCACGCATCGACCCAGCGCCCGGCGGGCAGGTACACCGGCCACTCCTGCACGCCCGGCTCGGTCACCGGCGCCACGAGCACATCGTCGCCGAGCTGGAACTGGCGCGGGTACGCCCAGGCCGCCTCGTCGTGCGGGTGGTCGACGAACAGGCCGCGCAGCAGCGGGCGGTCGGTGGCGATCGTGCGGCGGGTCTGCTCGGCCAGGTACGGGCGCAACCGCTCGCGCAACTGGGCGTAGCGGCGGAACACCGCGACCACCGAGTCGTCCCCCGTGATCTCGGCGACGTTCCACGGGGTGCGGTCCCGCAGCGGCAGCCGGTGGTGGTTGAACTCGGAGTGGTACTGCATGAGCGGCAGGAAGGTCGAGGCGGCCACCGCCCGCAGGTACAGCTCGGCGTCGGGCACCGGGCCGGAGAAGCCCGCGATGTCCCAGCCCCAGTAGACGATCCCGCAGGACGCGGCCGTGATCCCGGCGTGCAACGAGTGCCGGTAGGCCTCCCAGGTGGAGTCCTCGTCCCCGGCCCAGAACGTGCCGTGCGCCTGCGACCCGGTGAACCCGGCCCGGGAGAACGTGACCGGGGCCTTGCCCGCCGAACGCAGCAGGTCACCGAACGCGCGGGCGTAGTGGACCGGGTTGAGGTTGTTGCCCTCGTCGCCGCGTCGCCCGTCGGCGTAGCGCAGGTCGTCACCCCAGGCGTGCTCGCCGCCGTCGGTCTTGAACCCGTCGACACCGAGGTCCTCCACCAGGTAGCGCCGGTAGGCGGTCCAGGCCTCGCGGCCCACCGGGGTGGACAGGTCCGGCATGAAGGCGCGCGGGAACCACCAGCCACGGTTGCGGTACGGCCGCCCGTCGGCCTCGCGGATCAGGTGGCCGGCGTCCACCAGGGCCGCACCGTCGGCGAGCACCTGCGCGCTCTGCTGGGGTGTCCAGGCCACGTCGTCGCGGGCGATCGTCTCGTCGGTCTTGAGCAGCGGGATCTGCCAGAGCACCACCTTGATGCCGCGGGCGTGCATGTCCGCGATCCAGGC
>JAHIJU010000254.1 GCA_018898235.1 Actinomycetota bacterium
AGCGGTACAGGTTGACGCCCGTCAGGTCGCTGGGGAGCAGATCGGGCGTGAACTGGACGCGGCCGACGGGCGCGGCGATGGTCCTGGCGATGGCCTTGGCGAGCGTCGTCTTGCCGACCCCCGGGACGTCCTCCACCAGGAGGTGGCCCTGGGCGAGCAACACCGTGAGCGCCGTGCGCACGAGGTCGGAGCGACCGGCCAGCACGGTGTCGATCCCGGCGCGCATCGCCGTGGTCACCTCGACCAGCTCGTCGAGCAGCTCGGGGGTGGTCGTGCCTGGTGACATCGCGGCGCTCCAAGGGTCGACGGCTGTGACCCGAGCCTAGGCACGCACGGTCCAGGCGTCTCCACTTCCCTCCACCCGTGAGGTGCGCCACGGGTTCCGTCCGGGCGTTCACCCAGGTCGGGACCCTCTGTGAACGGGGGAGCGGCCGGGCGGGCGGGGATCAGGACGGCGGTAGAGCCCCCCGGAGCCCGTTTGCCCTCCACCTGACTCCACCCCCCGTGACCTGCGGCGATGTCGACCACAGACGGGTGAAACCTGTGTCGATCCGGGTTGAGTGGGGGAAAGTGGAGTACCGTGGAGGACGGTGGGGTGAGCGGGGGAGACGAGGGGAGGCACGGTGGCTGACGACACGGCCGCGGGCTTCGGCTCGACGCTGCCGTTCCTGGGCACCTACACCCCGCGGTTGGACGACAAGGGGCGGCTGATCCTGCCCGCCAAGTTCCGTCCCGCCCTGGCCGGGGGGCTGGTGATGACGAAGGGGCAGGAACGCTGCCTGTTCGTCATGTCGCTGGACGAGTTCCGCCGGATGCACGACGGGCTCCGCCAGGCGCCGGTCACGCACAAGCAGGCCCGTGACTACCTGCGGGTCTTCCTGTCCGGGGCCAGTGACGAGCTGCCCGACCGCCAGGGCCGCGTCTCGATCCCCCCGCTGCTGCGCCGGTACGCCGGGCTCGACCGGGACGTCGCCGTGATCGGCGCCGGGTCCCGGGTCGAGATCTGGGACCTGACCGCATGGGAGACCTACCTGGCCGAGCAGGAGCCCGGCTACGCCGACACCGCCGAGGAGGTCTTCCCCAACGGGCCGTTCTGACCCGCCCCCGCCCGATGAGACCTCCCCCCGTCCGCTCTGACGCACTTCCCCGGCGCCAGAAGGACGGAGGGGGATCTGGTCGGACGGCGGAGGGGCTGCCCGACCAGCCACGTAGGCGACACCCGCCAGCACCGCAGCACCAGGACCGCACGGAAGGAGGAGCACGATGGACGAGCTCGACCCAGCAGCCCGGCACGTCCCGGTGCTCCTCGAGCGTTGCCTGGACCTCCTGGACCCGGCGCTCGCGGTGCCCGGGGCGGTGCTCGTCGACGCGACGCTCGGGATGGGCGGTCACACCGAGGGCGCGCTGCGCCGGTTCGACGGCCTGCGGGTCGTCGGGATCGACCGTGACCCCCAGGCCATCGCGCTGGCGGGGCGCCGGCTGGCCGCCTTCGGTGACCGCTTCACGGCCGTCCAGGCCGTCTACGACGAGATCCCGGACGTGCTCGCCCGGCTGCAGCTCGGCCCGGTCCAGGGGATCCTCATGGACCTCGGCGTCTCGTCGTTGCAGCTCGACGAGACCGAACGCGGCTTCTCCTACTCCCAGGACGCGCCGCTCGACATGCGGATGGAGGCCGGCGGCACCGGACCGACGGCGGCCGACGTGCTGGCGACCTACGACGAGGCCGCGCTGGCCCGCGTGTTGCGCGAGTACGGCGAGGAGAAGTTCGCGCGCCGCATCGCCGGCGCGATCGTGCGCGCCCGCCTCACCGAACCGCTGACCCGCACCGGCCAGCTGGTCGACCTGGTGCGCGCGGCCGTGCCCGCCGCTGCCCGGGCGACGGGCGGACATCCCGCCAAGCGCACCTTCCAGGCCCTGCGGATCGAGGTCAACACCGAGCTGGAGACCCTGGCGAACGCGTTGCCCGCCGCCGTCGACCAGCTCGCCGTGGGCGGTCGGATGGTCGTGGAGTCCTACCACTCGCTCGAGGACCGCCTGGTCAAGCGGACCTTCGCTGCGGGCGCGCAGTCGAGCGCACCGCTCGGCCTGCCCGTCGAGGGCGCCGAGCACGCCCCCTACCTGCGTCTGGTCACCCACGGTGCCGAGCAGGCCGATGAGGCCGAGCTCGCACGCAACCCGCGGTCCGCCTCGGTGCGGCTGCGTGCTGCCGAGCGCCTGCGCCCCACCCCGGCCCACCTGCTCACCGGCAGGTCCGCATGAACCGCCCACGCCCCGAAGGAGGCCGTCGATGAGCGCCGTAGCCGCGGCACGCGCCCCTCAGCGGGCGCCCCGTCAGGCACCGCGCCCGACGCCGGCGCCGCCACGTCTGCGTCTGGTGCGCCCGCCCGCGCAGGCCCGCACGCGAGTGCCGTTCGTGCTCACCTGCATGGCCGTGCTCGGCATCGCCCTGGTCAGCGCGCTGTTGCTCAACACCTCGATGGCGCAGGTGTCGTTCGCCAGCTCCGCCCAGCGGACCACGCTGTCCCGGCTCCAGCAGGACGCCAAGGACCTGCAGGCGAAGATCGACGCGACCTCCTCGCCCGAGCAGCTGGCCACCGCGGCCCGCGCGCTCGGCATGGTGCCGGCCAGCGGCACCGGCTGGGTGCGACTGGCCGACGGCACCGTCACCGGTGCGCCGGCCCCGGCGACCAAGTGACCGGCCGGACACCCGACGGGCGCCCCGCCCCGCGTGGCACCCCCGCGCCTCGGCGACCCGGTGGCACCGTGGGCCCCGTGCCCGCGTCCCGCGCCCCCGCAGCACGGCGGCCTGCGGCCTCGACGGTCCGCCCCGGGCGCCGGGTCCCGCACGCCCCCGCGCGGCCCCGGATCGGCTCACGGGGACGGGTCGCCGGGCTGACCGTCGTGCTCCTGCTCGTCCTGGTCGCGTTCGCCGGCAAGCTCGTCGTCGTCCAGGCGGTCGACGGGAAGGCCATCGCCGAGGTCGCGCGGGATGCGCGGCTGTCCACCGTCGATGTGCTCGGCGCCCGCGGTGAGATCACCGACGCCACCGGTGTGGTCCTGGCCGGCTCGGTGTCGCGGTACAACGTCGTCGTCGACCAGCGGCGCATCCCGAACTTCAAGGGCGGCGACGGGGTGCCCTCGGGGGCCGCCGGGGCCGCGGCCACGTTGGCCCCGCTGCTGGAGATGGACGCCGCCGAGCTCGGCGGCAAGCTCGTCGGGACGAGCCACTACAAGTACCTCAAGAAGGGTGTGCTGCCGGCGGTTGCACGCCAGATCGCGGCGTTGCGCATCGATGGCATCAACGTGGAGCAGACCGCCGAGCGCGTCTACCCGAACGGGACGCTCGCCGGCGACATCATCGGCTTCACCAACTCCAGCGGGCACGGGCTGCAGGGCCTCGAGTCCTCGCTGGACTCCAAGCTCAGCGGCACCCCGGGTGAGCTGACGTATGAGCGTGGCGGCAACGGCCAGGCGATCCCCGGCGGGTACCGGTCCGGCGAGGCGGCGACGGACGGTCAGACCGTGCAGCTCACCATCCGCGACGACGTGCAGTGGAAGGCGCAGGACGCGATCACGAAGGCCGTCAAGGACACCGGCGCCGACTCCGCCCAGATCGTCGTGATGCGGCCGAACGGCGAGCTGCTGGCGATCGCCGACAGCTCGACCATCGACCCGAACGCCCCGGGCAAGGGGTCGGCCGGTGCGCTGCTGAGCGCCGTGTCCGACGTGTTCGAACCCGGGTCCACGGGCAAGGTCGTCACGATGTCGGCCGCGCTCGAGACGGGTACCGTCACGGCGACCTCGCAGTTCCAGATCCCTGACACCTACGCCGTCGGCAATCAGATCTTCCACGACGCGGAGACCCACGGCCTGCTCAACCTGACCACGACGGGCATCCTCGCGGAGTCCTCCAACGTCGGGACCGTGCAGATCGGCCAGAAGATGTCGGCGCAGACCCAGTACGACTTCATGACGAAGTTCGGGTTCGGTTCGAAGACCGGGATCGAGGTGCCGGGCGAGTCGTCGGGCATCCTGCACCCGGTCGGCGAGTGGGACGGACGTACCCGCTACAACGTCCTGTTCGGTCAGGGCGTGGCGGTCACGGCGGTGCAGGCCGCGAGCGTCTACGCGACCATCGCCAACCACGGGGTCCGCGTGACACCGCACCTGATCAAGGCGTGGACCTCGGCCGACGGGACCATCACCGGCGCTGCGGCCGCCACCAGCACGCAGGTGGTGTCGGCCCAGACCGCGGCGACGGTGACGACCATGCTGGAGTCCGTCGTCGACGACGGCACCGGCGGCGCTGCGGCCGTGGACGGCTACCAGGTGGCCGGCAAGACCGGCACCGCCCAGGACATCTCGACCGGCGGCACCACGGCCTCGTTCATCGGGTTCGCCCCGGCCGACGACCCGCAGGTGGTGGTGGCGGTCATCCTGAAGAACCCCAAGACCTCGATCTACGGCGGTGTGGTCGCGGCGCCGGTCTTCGCCGGTGTCACGTCCTACGCGCTGACCGCGCTCGGCGTGTCGCCCAGCGGGACGGCGGCCACGCTGTTCCCGACCACCTGGTGACCAGCTCGCTCACGGTAGCCTCGACCTCATGACGTCCCCCCAGGGTCGACTGCGACCGCAGCGCCCGACCCCCCGGCGGCTGGACGACCTGGTGACCGCCTTCGACCTGGCCACGACCGGCGCCGCGCCGGTCGGTGTGCAGGTCACGGGCGTGGCGATGGGGTCGGCCGACGTCGTGCCGGGCGACCTGTTCATCGCTGTTCCCGGCCTGAAGGTGCACGGTGCGCGGTTCGTCGCCCAGGCCATCGCCGCCGGTGCGGTGGCTGTGCTCACCGATCCCGCCGGCGCCGCGCTGGTGGCTGCCGGGCCCGGTCTCGCCGAGCTGCCGGTGCTGATCACCGCCGACCCCCGGGACCTGGCCGGCGCGGTGGCGGCCGCGGTGTACGGCGACCCGGCGCGCGCGCTGGTGACCGTGGGCGTCACCGGCACGAACGGCAAGACGACGACCTCCTACTTCGTGGATGCGGCCCTGCGTGCGGTCCACCCGCTGACCGCCGTGCTCGGCACCGTCGAGCTGCGGATCGGCGACGATGCGATCGAGAGCCCGCGGACGACGGTCGAGGCTCCCGTGCTGCAGGCGATCTGCGCGCTGGCCGTCGAACGCGGCGCCCGGTCCCTGGTCACCGAGGTCTCCTCGCACGCCCTGGCCCTCGGCCGGGTGCACGGGCTGCGGTTCGACGTGGCCGGGTTCACGAATCTGCAGCGCGACCACCTCGACTTCCACGGCGACATGGAGCACTACTTCGCGGACAAGGCCCGGCTCTTCGCACCCGATCGGGCGCGCCGCGCGGTGGTCGTGGTCGACGACGAGTGGGGCCGTCGCCTCGCTGCCGAGGTCACGGTGCCCGTCGAGACGGTGTCGACCCACGCCGACGACCCGACACCGGCCGACTGGTCGGTGCTGGACGCGCACATCGGCCTCGACGGCGTGGGGTCGCGGTTCGTGCTCCGCGGGCCCGACGGCGCCCGGCACGCGGCGACCAGCCCCCTGCCCGGTCTGGTCAACGTCTCGAACGCGGCTCTCGCCATCGTCCTGGCCCAGGCCGCCGGCGTCCCGCTGCCCGTCGCCATTGAGGCGGTCGGGCACGCCCACGAGATCCCCGGGCGGATGGAACGGGTCATCGAACGTGGCCAGGGCCTGCCGCTCGGTCTCGTCGACTACGCGCACACCCCGGACGCCCTGGTCCTGGCGCTCGACGCGGTGCGCCCCATCACGCCCGGACGGCTGATCATCGTGCTCGGCTCGGACGGCGACCGTGACCAGGGCAAGCGCCCGATCATGGGCACGATCGCGGCCACCATGGCCGACGAGGTGATCGTCACCGACGAGAACCCGCGCTCGGAGGACCCGGCCGCCATTCGCGCCTCGATCCTGGCCGGTGCACGATCCGTCCCGGGCGCGACGGTCCACGAGGAGACGACGAGCCGGGCGGAGGCCATCCGACGGGCCGTGGCCGGCGCACAGGAGGGTGACACCGTGATCGTCACCGGCAAGGGCCACGAACCCACTCAGGAGATCGCAGGCGTGTTCCACCGCTACAACGACCGTGACGTGTTCGCGGCCATCCTCGCCCAGCACCTCGCCGGGCACCCCACGGGGCGCACCGCGTGATCGCGCTCACGGTCGCGCAGGTTCAGGAGGCGGTCGGTGGCGTCGTGGCCGGTGCCGAGCCCACGACCATGCTCACCGGTCCGGTGGTGACCGACTCGCGGCAGGTCGAGCCGGGCGCGGTCTTCGTGGCGCTGGAGGGTGAGCACGTCGACGGCCACGCGTTCGCGCCGGCGGCGGTCGCCGCGGGTGCCGCCCTGGTGCTCGCGAATCGCCCGCTCGACGCGCCCGACGGCTCGCCGCTGCCCTGCCTCGTCGTCCCGGACGTGCCGCGGGCGCTCGGTGACCTGGCGCGCGAGGTGCTGGTCCGGCTGCGCACCGCTGCCGACGAGCCGGGCGGCACCCCCGTGCGCGTGGTGGCGGTCACCGGCTCGGTCGGCAAGACCACGACCAAGGATCTGCTGGCCCAGGTGCTCGGTGCCTGCGGCCCGACCGTCGCCCCGCTGCGATCGTTCAACAACGAGATCGGCCTGCCGCTCACGGTGCTGCGGGCGGATGCCCAGACCCGCTACCTGGTGTTGGAGATGGGTGCGAGTGCCCCGGGTGAGCTCACCTACCTGACCTCCATCGCGCCCCCCGACGTCGCGGTCGTCCTGATCGTGGGGCATGCACACCTGGGTGGCTTCGGCGGCGGGCTCGACCAGGTGGCTGCCGCCAAGTCGGAGCTGGTCGCCGGCCTTGTCCCCGGTGGCGTCGCCGTGCTCAACGCCGACGATGCGCGGGTGACGGCCATGGCACAGCTCGCCCCGGCCAGGGTCGTCCTGTTCGGTCTGTCGGACCGGGCCGAGGTCAGCGCCCGGGACCTCGGCCTCGACGACTCCGGCCGAGCGGCGTTCACGCTGCGCGTCGCGTCGCCGGGAGCCGCACCCGTCGCCGCGCAGGTGCGGCTGCGCCTGGTCGGGGAGCACCACGTGCACAACGCGCTCGCCGCGGCCGCGGCTGCGGTCGCGCTCGGCTGCGACCCGGTCGAGGTCGCGGCAGCCCTGTCGGCCGCCGATGCGCTGTCCCCGCACCGGATGCACGTCGTGGACCGCGCCGACGGCGTCACGGTGGTCGACGACTCGTACAACGCCAATCCCGACTCGATGCGGGCGGCGCTCAAGGCCCTCGCGGTGCTCGCCCGGCCGGACCGTCGCTCGGTCGCCGTGCTGGGCGAGATGCTCGAGCTCGGCGACGGGTGGCGCGAGGCGCACGACGCGATCGGGCGGCTCATCGTGCGCCTCGACATCGGGCTCACGGTCGTCGTCGGTGCGGGCGCCAAGGCCATCGCCGACGGCGCGGCGCACGAGGGGTCCTGGGGGGACGAGGTGCTCGTCGTCGACGATGTCGAGGCGGCCGCGACGTTCCTGGCCGGTGAGCTCCGGGCGGGTGACGTCGTGCTGGTCAAGTCCTCCTACGACGCGGGGCTGTGGCGCCTGGGCGACCTGCTCGTGGGTGTCCAGTGAAGGCACTGCTCATCGCGGGCGGCGTCGCGATGGTCGTCTCGTTGTTCGCCACCCCGCTCTACATCAAGCTGCTCGTCGCCAAGCAGTACGGCCAGTTCATCCGGCAGGACGGACCCACCGCCCACTTCACCAAACGTGGGACCCCGACCATGGGTGGCGTCGTCATCATCGGCGCGACGTTGCTGGGCTGGGGGGTAGGGCTGCTGGCGACCGGGACGCGTCCCTCGGTCTCGGCGATCCTCGCCCTGTTCCTCATGGCCGGCCTCGGCGCCGTCGGGTTCGTCGACGACTACATCAAGATCTCGAGGCAGCGCAGCCTGGGGCTGTCACCCCTCGCCAAGATCATCGGCCAGGGCTTGGTCGGGGTGACGTTCGCCGTCGCGGCGCTGCACTTCCCGAACTCCTCCTACCGCACCCCGGCGTCGACCCAGATCTCGTTCATCCGGGACACCTCGTTCAACCTGGCGTTCGCGGGTGCGACGGTCGGCATCCTGCTGTTCGTGGTGTGGGCGAACTTCCTCATCACGGCCTGGTCGAACGCGGTGAACCTCACCGACGGCCTGGACGGGCTGGCGACCGGTGCCTCGCTCATCGTGTTCGGGGCGTACGTGCTGGTCGGCGTGTGGCAGTCGAACCAGACCTGTCAGGCGGTGGCCTCCGCGGGGGCCCGCTGCTACGAGACCCGCGACCCGCTGGCGATGGCCGTGGTCGCGGCCGCGATCACGGGCTCGCTGTTCGGGTTCCTGTGGTGGAACACCAGCCCGGCCCAGATCTTCATGGGGGACACCGGCTCCCTGGCCCTCGGCGGGGCGCTGGCCGCCATCTCGATCCTGACGCGCACCGAGGTCCTCGCGGCGATCATCGGCGGGCTGTTCGTGCTCGAGGTGGTCTCGGACGTCATCCAGATCGGCTGGTTCAAGGCGACCGGCAAGCGGGCCTTCAAGATGGCGCCGCTGCATCACCACTTCGAGCTCTCGGGGTGGAACGAGGTCACCATCGTCGTGCGGTTCTGGATCATCACCGGCCTGTGCGTCGCGGTCGGTATCGGGGTGTTCTACGCGGAGTGGGTGGCGGGTTAGGTGCAGGAGCTGGACGGTGCGCGGGTCCTGGTCGCGGGTCTCGGGGTGTCGGGGCGGGCTGCCGCCGAGGTACTGAGGTCCCGCGGTGCGCAGGTGACGACGTACGACGAGCACGTCGCCGACGCGGACCTGAGCTCGGTGGACGACGCGGGCCCGTCCGACATCGTCGTGGCCTCACCGGGGCTGCGACCGACCCACCCGGTCCTGGTGCGGGCGGCCGCCGCGGGGGTGCCGGTGTGGAGCGAGGTCGAGCTCGCCTGGCGGCTGCGGGCCGAGCGACCGGGTGGCCCGGCGCCATGGCTGGCCGTGACCGGCACCAACGGCAAGACGACGACGGTGGGCATGCTGACGGCGATCCTGACCGCAGCCGGCGAACGGGTCGCCGAGGTGGGCAACGTGGGCACGCCCGTGGTCCTGGCCGCGACCGACCCCGACGTCGACGTGCTCGCCGTCGAGCTGTCCAGCTTCCAGCTGCACTTCACCTCCTCGATGTCGGTGCAGGCAGGTGCGGTGCTCAACGTGGCACCCGACCACCTGGACTGGCACGGCTCGATCGAGGCCTACGCGCGGGACAAGGGGCGGATCTTCCACCAGGCGCAGCGGGCCTGCGTCTACAACCTCGCCGATCCGCGCACGCAGCAGCTGGTGCGGGACGCCGACGTCGTGGACGGCGCCCTCGCGGTCGGTTTCACGCGCGCGGTGCCCGGTGTCGGTCAGCTCGGCCTGGTCGAGGACGTCCTGGTCGATCGCGGGTTCGCGGCGCTGCGGCACACGCACGGCACCGAGCTCGCGACGATCGCCGATCTGGGCGCCCTGGCGGGCCCCGACGGGTCGGTGCCGGCTCATGTGGTGGAGAACGCCCTGGCAGCGGCGGGGCTGGCGCTGGCCCACGGGGTGGACCCGGTGCACGTACGGGACGGTCTGCGCGCCTTCGCCCCCGGCGGGCACCGGATCGCGACCGTGGCCCACGCCGGCGGCGTGGCCTACGTCGACGATTCGAAGGCGACGAACGCGCACGCCGCGGCAGCCTCGTTGGCGGCCTTCGCGCCGGGCTCGGTCGTGTGGGTCGCGGGCGGCCTCGCCAAGGGCGCGACCTTCGACGAGCTCGTCACGGCACGTGCCGACCGGCTGCGTGCCGTCGTGCTGATCGGCGTCGACCGGGCGCCGCTTCGGGACGCACTGGCCCGACACGCGCCGCAGGTGCCCGTCATCGAGGTGGACGACGGTGAGACTGGCCAGGTGATGCCTCACGCCGTGCGCCAGGCCCACCGTCTGGCGGTCGAGCCGCCGGCGGCGGGCGTCACGGTGCTGCTCGCACCGGCCTGTGCCTCGATGGACCAGTTCGCGTCCTACGCCGACCGTGGGGAGCAGTTCGCCGCGGCCGCACGTGCGCTGGCCGACGGTTCGTGACGGCGACCACGGGCCGGGTCCGCCCCGCGGAGGCGAACCCGCCCTCGTACCCGGTGAAACGGCCGGACGAGCAGCCCCGGACCGGTCGGCTGCGCGCCGCCTGGGCGAGCCCGCTGACCACCTACTACCTGCTCGTGGGCACGACGAGCCTGCTCCTGCTGCTCGGGCTCGTCATGGTGCTGTCGTCCTCCTCGATCAACTCCCTGGTGCGCGGGCACTCGCCGTACGCGGTGTTCTTCGACCAGGCGAAGTACGCGCTCATCGGGCTCCCGGTGCTGCTCGTCGCGACCCGGCTCACCGGTGCCTGGCAGCGCCGGCTCGCCTGGCCGGCGCTCGGTGGCGCGTTGGCGTTCCAGGCACTCGTGTTCGTCCCCGGTGTCGGGTGCGGATCCGGCGGGAACCAGAACTGGGTGTGCCTGCCGGGCTTCTCCGGTCAGCCGTCGGAGACCATCAAGCTCGGCCTGGCGCTGTGGCTGGGGGTCGTGCTGTCCCGCAAGGCGCATCTGCTGCGGCAGGCACGACACGTCGTCGTGCCGGGGCTGTTGGGTGCGTCGGCAGCGATCGGGGCGGTGCTCGCGGGCAAGGACCTCGGCACCACCCTGGTGCTGTTGCTCCTCGTGGCCGGGGCGATGTTCGTGGCCGGGGTGCCGGGCTGGATGTTCGTGGTCGCCGGCTCGGCCGGTGCGGCCGGGGTGGCGGCGCTCGTCCGCGACAGCACGAGCCGGGCCGGCCGGGTCGCCAACTGGCTCAGCGCCGAGTGCACCGACATCAGCGGGGCCTGCCTGCAGTCGACCCACGGCACCTGGGGGCTGGCCAGCGGCGGGCTGTTCGGCCTGGGGCTGGGGGAGAGTCGCGAGAAGTGGTCGTACCTGCCGGCGGCGCAGAACGACTTCATCTTCTCGATCATCGGCGAGGAGCTCGGGCTGGTCGGCACGTTGCTCGTGCTCGCGCTGTTCGGGCTGCTCGCCCTGGCGATGCTGCGGCTGATCGCCGGCCACCCGGATCCGGTCGCCCGGATCAGCACGGGTGCGATCTTCGCCTGGGTGATCGGTCAGGCGCTCATCAACATCGCGGTGGTCATCGAGCTGGCCCCCGTGATCGGGGTGCCGCTGCCGCTGGTGTCGGCGGGAGGGTCGGCGCTCATCATGACGATGGCCGCGCTGGGCGTCGTGATCTCCTATGCCCGCAGCGAGCCGCAGACCGCGGCGGCGCTGGCCGCGCGACCGAGCGTGCTGCGCCGTTCGATCGCCGTCCTGGGGCGGGCCCGTGGCTGAGCGGGTGAGCGTCCTGCTGGCCGGCGGCGGTACCGCCGGTCACGTCAACCCGCTGCTCGCGGTGGCCGATGAGCTGGCCGCGCGCTACCCGGGGGCCGCTCTCACCGTGCTGGGCACGGCCGAGGGGTTGGAGTCGCGGCTGGTGCCCGCGCACGGTCTGTCGTTCGCGGTGGTGCCCCGGGTGCCGTTGCCGCGACGTCCCGGTCCGGACCTGCTGCGCCTGCCGGGACGGTTGCGGTCCGCCGTGGCCCTGGCCGGCCGCGCCCTCGACGAGGCGCAGGTCCAGGTGGTCGTCGGTTTCGGCGGGTACGTCTCGACCCCTGCGTACCTCGCGGCGCGTCGGCGGCGGATCCCGGTCGTCGTGCATGAGCAGAACGCGCGGCCGGGTCTGGCGAACCGGCTCGGAGCCCGGTGGGCGGCCGCGGTCGCGACGACGTTCCCGGGCACGGCGCTGCCGAACGCCGTGCTGACCGGTCTGCCGCTGCGGGCCCCGATCGCCGAGCTGGCGGCCGTGCGACGGGCCGATCCGGCCGGTGCGCGACGACGGGCCGCGGTCGCACTCGGTCTCGAGCCCGACCGGGTCACGCTGCTGGTCAGCGGTGGCTCGTTGGGGGCGGTGTCGGTGAACCGTGCGGTGGCCGGCGCGGCGTCGACCCTGCTGGCGACCGGGGCCCAGGTGCTGCACCTGACCGGCCGCGGCAAGTCGCAGGACGTGCGGCGCGCGGTCGAGGGACTGCCGGGCGCGGAGCGCTACCAGGTCCGGGAGTACCTGGACGAGATGCACCTCGCCCTGGCCGTCGCCGATCTGGTCATCGGGCGATCGGGGGCCGGGACCGTGTGCGAGCTGGCGGCGCTGGGGATCCCGGCGGTGTACGTCCCGCTGCCCGTGGGCAACGGTGAGCAGCGGCTCAACGCGGCCGATGTGGTCGCGGCCGGCGGCGGCCTCCTCGTCGCGGACCAGGAGCTCACCGTCGAGTGGCTTGCCGCGCACGTTCCGTCGCTCCTGTCCGGCGAGGGGGGGACCTCCGTGCGGGCGCGGATGGCGGCCGCGGCGTCGTCGGTGGGGATCCAGGACGGTGCCTCCCGGGTGGTCGACCTGATCGCGCCGTTCCTGCCGGCGCCCGCGCCCTCGGCCGGCGAGCAGACTGTCGCCTCCGACGGCCCGGTTCGGCTGGCCGACTACGGCCGGGTGCACCTGGTCGGCGTCGGCGGGGCGGGGATGTCGGCGATCGCCGCGCTGCTGGCGGCTCGTGGCCTGGTGGTGAGCGGGTCGGATGCTGCCGACGGTCCGGCGCTGCCCGCGCTGGTGGCCGCCGGGGTGCAGGTCCACGTGGGCCACGATGCGCACCTGGTCGAGGGCGTCGACACCGTGGTGGTGTCCTCGGCGGTCCGGGCGGGCAACCCGGAGCTGGTCCGGGCGCATGAGCTCGGGCTGCGGGTGCTGCACCGTTCGCAGGCGCTCGCGGCGCTCATGGTCGGTCGCGCGGCCGTCGCCGTCGCCGGGGCGCACGGCAAGACGACGACCTCCGGCATGGTCGCGGCCGGGCTCCTGGCGGCCGGGGCCGATCCGTCGTTCGCGATCGGCGGCAGCGTGCGGGGCCCGGACGGGCCGCTGGGTGGTGCCCGGGACGGTGCGGGCCCGTTCGTCGCCGAGGCGGACGAGTCCGACGGCTCGTTCCTCGCGTACCGCCCGCAGATCGCGGTCGTGACGAACGTCGAGCCGGACCATCTCGACCACTACGGCTCGCGCGAGGCGTTCGAGAGCGCCTTCGTCCGGTTCGCGGCCGGGATCGAGCCTGGTGGGTTGCTCGTGACGTGCGCTGACGATGCAGGTGCGATGCGTCTGGCCGCCGCGGCGGCCCGCCCCGACCTCGAGATCGTCACCTATGGGCAGGCTGCCGACGCCGATGTGCGGGTGGGGCCCGTGGAGGCGTTCGGCGACCGGTGGACGGCGCGGGTCACGGGTCCGGACGGTGTCCAGGTGGACCTTCCGCTCCCGGCGCCCGGGGACCACAACGGGCTCGATGCCGCGGCGGCCTGGTCGGTGCTGCGCAGGCTGGGGCTCTCGGCCCAGGACGCCGCGACGGCCCTGGGCGGGTTCCGCGGCACCGCTCGTCGGTTCGAGGAGCGCGGACGTGAGGCCGGTGTGCGGGTCGTCGACGACTACGCCCACCACCCGACGGAGGTGGCGGCGCTGCTGCGGGCGGCCCGGCAGGTGGTCGGGTCCGGTCGGGTCGTCGTGCTGTTCCAGCCGCACCTGTTCTCCCGCACGGCGGCCTTCGCCGAGCAGTTCGGCGCCGCGCTCGACCTGGCCGACGTCGTGGTCGTGACGGCGGTCTACGCGGCCCGCGAGGACCCGGACCCGGCTGTCACGGGCGCGCTGTTGGTGGCGGCCGTTCCCACGGCGGGCCGGGCCAGCTACGTGCCCGACCGGTTCGAGGCGGCGCGCGCGGTCGCCGAGGCGGCCCGTCCGGGCGACCTGGTCCTCACCGTCGGCGCCGGTGACGTCACCGCGCTGGCGCCCGTCGTGCTCGCCCACCTGGCGGGACGGTCGGCACCATGAGCCCGAGCCGGCCGGCGGCACCGCGCCGGGTCGCGCCGGCTGCAGGTGAGCCGGGAGCGGTCCGGGGCTCGTCGACGGCTCGTGCGCCGCGCGCACCGCGTCCGGTCCCGGTCGAGAGCCGCACCGCCGCATCGGCGCGCACCGGTGAGACGTCCGGGGGCCTTCCGCCGACGATCCCGCCGCCGCCACGTCGTGCGACCTCGGGACCGGTCCCGACCGCGCGCCGTGGCGTTCAGGGGCGCGCGTCGGTCGTCTCGCGGCAGTCGGCCGAGCGGTTCGCCGAGCGGGTCAGGGCACGCCGGCACGTCGCGGTCCGGAAGGTGGCGGTGGTCGGCGGCGTGGCCCTTCTGGTCGCGCTGCTCGGCTGGGTCGCTCTGTTCTCGCCGCTGCTGGGCCTGCGCGCCGACCAGGTTCGGGTGGTGGGGGCCAGCGAGCTCGTCTCGACCGACCAGCTCGATGCGGCGACGGCGGCGTACGTCGGTGTCCCGCTGGCCAGGCTCGACACGGTCGCGCTGCGTGACCGGCTGCTCACGGTCCCCGGGGTCCGGGACGTGCGGATCATGCGGGACTGGCCGCACGGTCTGCTCGTCACGGTGACGCCTCGGTCGCCGGTGGCGGCGGTGCCGGTCGACGGCGGCTTCGCGCTGCTCGACTCCGAGGGTGTGAAGCTGACCACGGCCCCGCAGGCGCCGGACGGGCTCCCGGTCGTGAGCGTCCCGGGCAACGATGCGCGCACCCTGCAGACGGTGCTGACGGTGCTGCACGCGCTGCCGACGGAGCTGGCGGCGCAGGTGAGCGCGGTGAGCGCGAACACGCAGGACACCGTCGCGCTCACCTTGACCGACGGGGTGAGCGTGGAGTGGGGGAGTGCGGAGTCGTCGGCGCTCAAGGCGGCGGTGCTCACGACGTTGCGGGCCGACCCGAACCTCGGTGACGCGCGGGTGATCGACGTGTCGGCGCCGGGGATGCCGGTCGTGCACTGAGCCTGAGCCGCGACACGCGCCCCGCGGTCGTTGATCGAGACCCTGGCGCGACCTAGCGTCTGCGGTCGACAGTGCACCTGACATAACTCTAACCCTCTACTTGAGGGTGAAGGTTCTACCGGTCCCGTCCCGGCAGGCGCCGGCACCCCGCCGCCGACCCGGGCAGACCCGAGCGGTCCCGCACCACCGCACGCAACGAGAGGCACCCACCGTGGCAGCTCCGCAGAACTACCTGGCGGTCATCAAGGTCGTCGGAATCGGCGGCGGCGGTGTCAACGCCGTCAACCGGATGATCGAGGTCGGCCTCAAGGGCGTCGAGTTCGTCGCGGTGAACACCGACGCGCAGGCGCTGCTCATGTCCGACGCGGACGTCAAGCTCGACGTGGGCCGCGAGCTCACCCGCGGGCTGGGTGCCGGCGCGGACCCGGAGGTCGGCAAGAAGGCGTCCGAGGATCACATCGAGGACATCGAGGACGTCCTGCGCGGTGCGGACATGGTCTTCGTCACCGCAGGTGAGGGCGGCGGGACCGGGACCGGCGGGGCCCCGGTCGTCGCCAAGATCGCCCGTTCGCTCGGTGCCCTCACGATCGGCGTCGTGACGCGGCCGTTCACCTTCGAGGGTCGTCGTCGCTCCGTCCAGGCCGATGCCGGCATCGAGGCGCTGCGTGCGGAGGTGGACACCCTCATCGTCATCCCGAACGACCGGCTGCTGTCCATCTCCGACCGCTCGGTCTCGGTGCTGGAGGCCTTCCACTCGGCCGACCAGGTGCTGCTCTCGGGTGTGCAGGGCATCACGGACCTCATCACCACGCCCGGACTGATCAACCTCGACTTCGCGGACGTGAAGTCGGTCATGCAGGGCGCGGGATCGGCGCTGATGGGCATCGGTTTCGCGCGCGGCGAGGACCGTGCCGTGCAGGCGGCCGAGATGGCGATCAGCTCCCCGCTGCTCGAGGCCAGCATCGACGGTGCCCATGGTGTGCTGCTGTCGATCCAGGGCGGCTCGGACCTCGGCCTGTTCGAGATCAACGAGGCCGCGCGTCTCGTCCAGGAAGCCGCCCATGCCGAGGCGAACATCATCTTCGGTGCGGTCATCGACGACGCCCTCGGTGACGAGGTGCGGGTGACCGTGATCGCGGCGGGCTTCGACAGCGGCAGCCCGACCGTGCGTCGCGACTCGCGTGCGATGGGCCAGATCTCCGTGCCGGCGGACCGCGCGCCGGCGCATGTCGCGCGACCCGTGGTCCCGGCCGATCCCTCCGGGCCGACGCCGACCGCCCCGGCCGCGGCGCCCGCAGCGCCCTCGGTCCCGGCGTTCCTGTCGACCGAGGCCGAGCCCCGGCCGCTCACCGGCTCGCTCGAGGTGCCCCGGGTCTTCACCGAGGAGATCCGTCGCGACCATGACGAGCTGGACGTGCCCGACTTCCTCAAGTGAGCAAGCCTGCGCTCCTCGACGGGGTCGACCTCGGACCGGGCGTGCTGGCCGGTTTCACGCCCCGCCGCGGGGGGGTCAGCCGCAGCCCCTGGCACGAGCTGAACCTCGCCCTGCACGTCGGCGACGATCCGAGCCACGTGATGGCCAACCGCGCACGCCTGGAGGAGTGGGTCGGCGCCCCGGTCGTGTTCGCCGACCAGGTGCACGGGACCGAGGTCATCGTCGTGCCGGGGACGCCGCCCCCGGGCACCACCAGCGTCGGGACGGCGGATGCGCTCGTCACGTGCAGTGCCGAGGTGGCGTTGGGCGTGCTCGTCGCCGACTGCGTGCCCGTGCTGCTGGCCGACGTCGACGCCGGAGTGGTCGCAGTGGCCCACGCCGGACGGGCCGGGCTGGCGGCCGGTGTGATCGCTGCGGCGCTGGCGGCGATGTCCGAGCTCGGTGCGCGCCGCCCGCACGTGCGAGCCGTGCTCGGCCCGTGCATCGCCGGTCGGTCCTACGAGGTCCCCGCGACGATGCGGGACGAGGTCGCCGACCGGGTCCCCGGTTCGGCCGCGACCACCTCGTGGGGGACGCCCGCCCTGGACCTGGCCGCGGGTGCCCGCAGCCTCCTGCTGGCCGAGGGCGTGCGGTCGGTCGCGTCGGTGGGCGCCGACACCTTCACCGACACCCGGTACTTCTCCCACCGGCGTGACGGACCGGCGACCGGCAGGTTGGCCGGTGTGGTCCGGCTCGTGCACGGCTGAGGACGTGCGGGCGTGTCGCGACCGATCGCGTGGGAGGCGTTGCTAGCGTGACGGGCGTAGGACGAGTCGGTTCTTGTCGCCCGTGGCCACCCGCCACGAGGCCTGGGTCGACGGCGGAGAGCCCGCGAGGGCTCGGAGGGACGGAGTGACGCGATGGCCGGTGCGCTGCGCAAGACGATGCTGTACCTCGGCCTGGCGGACGGCCGACCGGAGGATGAGGAGTACCTCGATCTCGACCAGGAGCCCACGATGGAAGACGTCGACGCC
>JAHIJU010000255.1 GCA_018898235.1 Actinomycetota bacterium
CCAGCACGATCCGCGACAGCGACCGTTCGAGCAGCAGGTAGACCCCCGCGGCGACGAGCACGACGATCACCACGACGAGCGTCAGGTTCGGTGCGGTGTCAGTCATCGGACCGCCCCGACGTGACCTTCTCGAACGGCGGGGCGATGCCGACCTCGGCCCGCCGGTCCAGCTCGGCGCCCATCGTGCGCAGGATGTCCAGCACCAGTCCGACGACCACCAGGTAGACCCCGACGTCGAAGAACAGGCTGGTCACCAGGTGCACCTCGCCGAGCACGGGCGCGTGCCAGGTGAGCACCCACGACGTGAGCACCGGACGCCCCGCGAGCATCCCCGCGATCCCGGTGCCGGCCGCCACGAACAGGCCCGCCCCCAGCAGCGTCCCGGGCTGCACGGGCGCGGCCTCGCCGAGCTCGTACCGACCGCCCGCGAGGTACCGCACGGTCAGCGCGATCCCGGTCACCAGCCCGGCCGCGAAGCCCCCACCAGGGGCGTTGTGCCCGGAAAACATGAGGTAGACCGAGTAGACGATCATCGTCCGGAACACCAGGCGCACGACGACCTCGAAGATCACCGACCGGCGGTACGGCGCCAGGGTGCGCCCGGCGCGCAGCCACAGCCGGTCACGGGACGTGGTCGCCCGCACCTGCGCGGTCGTGGTGTCCACGGGTCGGCGCAGCGAGGCCGTCGGGTCGTCGTCGCCGCCCCACACGGCACGGTCCGGCGGCGCATCGCTCTCCCGGAAGATCACCCCGGTGCGCCGGTGCACGAACACCAACGAGGCGATGCCGGTCGCGGCCACCAGCAGCACCGAGATCTCACCGACCGTGTCCCAGGCCCGGATGTCCACCAGCGTCACGTTGACGACGTTCGTCCCGCCGCCCCACGTGACGGCCTCCTCGGCGAAGGACGACGCGACCGGCGTGGCCACCCGGGCCGACGGCGCCACCAACGCGATGCCCCCGACGACGAGGCCTGCCGCGACCCCGAGCGCCAGCCGCAACCAGCGCGAGGCCGCGAGCGGCCGGACCGAGAAGTACGGCGGCAGCCGGCGCATGGCCAGCACGAAGACCACGAGCGTCACGGTCTCGACCAGCACCTGGGTGAGCGCCAGGTCCGGTGCCGCGCCCAGCAGGAACAGCCCGGCCATGGCGTACCCGCCGACACCCAGCAGGATCGCGGCCTTGAGCCGACGTCGGGCCCGCGCCACCAGCACCGCGCTGACGACGACCACCGCCGCGAACACCACCTGGGCGAGCTCGTCGTACGGACGCACCCGGGACGGGAAGCTCGTCGAGGTGAGCAGCGGGACGCCGACAGCCACCACGAACGTGAGCAGGATGATCCCCAGATAGCTCGGCAACGAACCGCGCTGCACCAGACCGGTCACATCGGCGGCCAGCTCGTCGAGCCGGCGCATGCCCCGCCGGTAGACCCGGTCCGCCGAGACCGGGTGCGGCGGCGCCGCCTGCCACCGCTCGACCTTGTCCCGCACCAGGAACAGCGCGAACCCGGCGGCCAGGACGACGAGGGCGAGCAGCCCGGTCGCCGTGACACCGGGGAACAGCACCAGATGGCTCAGCTCACCCGTCGGGTAGGTCGCGGCGTACGGGCCCAGCAGGTTCTCGCCGAGCGTGGGCAGCAGCCCGACGCCGAGGCCGCCGAGCGCCAACACACCGGCCGGGGCGACCAGCCACAGCGACGGGTGCGTGATGGCGGCCGGTTGCTCGCCGGGTTCGGCGTGCGCGATCGGGGTGCTGGTCGCGACCCCGTCGGCGTGCACCGTGTCATCGGCCGCCAGCACCGCGGGCTTGGTGGCGAACGCGCCCCACCACAGCCGAGCGCCGTAGGCGACCGTGAGCACCGACCCGAGCGCGACGACGCCGAGCAGCACCATGTCGCGCACCGTCCCGCCGTGCGCCAGGGCCTCCAGCCCGGCCTCCTTGGCGACGAACCCCGCGAACGGCGGCAGCCCGATCATCGACGCGACCGCCAGGGCGCCGACGGTCGCGGTGACCGGCAGTTCGCGTCCCACCCCCGAGAGCCGGCGCAGGTCACGGGTCCCGGATGCCGCATCGACCACGCCCACCACCAGGAACAACGCCGCCTTGAACATGGCGTGCGCGCCCAGCATCGCCAGCCCGGCCAGCGCCGCAGCCCGCGTCCCGAGCCCGACGAGCAGGATGATGAGCCCGAGCTGGCTCACCGTGCCGAACGCCAGCACCAGCTTGAGGTCGTGCTGGCGCAGCGCCCGGTAGCCGCCGAGCAGCAACGTGCCGCCACCGGCGACGAGCACCATCACCTGCCAGGCACCCAGCCCGGAGAACGCCGGGGCGAACCGGGCGACCAGGTAGACCCCGGCCTTCACCATGGCCGCCGCGTGCAGGTAGGCCGAGACCGGCGTCGGCGCCGCCATCGCCGCCGGCAACCAGAAGTGGAACGGGATCATCGCGGACTTGGTGAGGGCGCCGAGCAGCACCAGCACCACGGCGGTGACCACCAGCGGGCTGGTCGCGGGCGGGTGGGCGATGAGCTCCGAGAGCCGCCAGGTGCCCGCCGCGTGGCCCAGCAGCAGCAGTCCCACGAACATCGCCAGCCCGCCCGCCGTCGTCACGACGATCGCCTGCATGGCCGCCCGCCGGGACGACGTGCGTTCGGAGTAGTGGCCGATGAGCAGGTACGACGTGACGGTCGTCAGCTCCCAGAAGACGAACAGCAGCACCAGGTCATCGGCAGTGACCAGACCGAGCATCGCGCCGGCGAACGCGACGAACACCCCGCCGAACCGGCCCAGCCCCGCGGCGCCCGCCGAGAAGTACGCCGCGCAGTACAGCAGCACCAGTGCACCGACACCGCCGACGACGAGCGTCATGAACCACGAGAGCGTGTCGAGCCGGAACGTCAGCTCGAGTCCGAGCGAGGGCACCCACTCGATCCGCTGCACCGGGACCTCGCCGTGCTGCACCCGGCTGGTCCAGGCCAGCGCCCAGACCGCCGCACTCGCCGGCACCGCCGCCAGCACCACGAACCCGCGCCGCCCGAGCCACCCGATGAGCGCGGGCGCGACGAGTGCCGCGACCAGGTGAACGGTCAGCAGCACCAGCACAGGTCCGGCTCCGTCCTGTCGAGGGGCGGGTGGTCGGGCATAGGCGGAAGCACCCGGCACGAGCACCGGGAACGTCAAGGGATCGTCGCCAGGTTACCAAGACCCCGCCACCGGCCGCCCGCTCGCGCCCGACGACCCGCTCGACCCGGTTCGCCTCAGCTGGCCGGCCCGGCGACCCCGCGTCTCGCCCTCGCCCTCGCCATCGCGCTCGCACACGCCCTCGCACACGCCCTCGCGCTCGCCCTCGCCCTCGCCCTCGCGCACCCTCAGCCAGGCGACCCCGCGCCACCTTCGCCCCACGATCCCGCCCTCACGGCCCCTCAGCCCGGCGACCCCGCCCTCACGCCCACTCAGCCCGGCGACCGATGGCCCAGCGCCCTCGTCGCCCCTCACCCTCGCCCGCCTCACGCCCGCCGCACGCCCCTCGACCCCGCCCTCGCGCACCTTCAGCCAGGCGACCCCGCCCTCACGCAGCCTCAGCCCCTCGACCCCGCCCTCGCGCGCCCTCAACTCGCGCAGAGCAGGCACCATGACGGGCTCGCGGGCGGCGCGGCTGCGGCTGGGCGCCAGCGGGGCTCGGCGGCACGGCTGCGGCTGGGCGCCAGCGGGTCACGGCCGCTGGGGTCGCGCCGCGGCGGCGAATCCGCGGGGACTCAGGGGCGACGCGGCGCGTCAGTCGCGGCGGGCCAGGAACGGCGCTTCAGGAGCGGCGCCTCGGGAACGGCGAGTCAGGATCGGCTCGTCAGTCGCGGCGGGCCAGCAGGACGGTGTCACGGATGGTGACCTCGTGACCCTCGGGGTGGGTGGCGGGCCGCGGGGCGGCGAGCGCCTGCTCGACGGTCCAGCCGGCGCCGAGGTCGGCGGCGAGCTGCTCGGCGGTGAAGTAGCGGTCCGGGTCGGAGGGGCGGCCCACCCCGACCTCGAGGTCGCTGGGGTGGTGGCCGACGATGAGGAGCCGCCCGCCCGGCGCGACCGCCGCCGCGAGCGTCGCGTAGATGCGGTTGCGGGGCTCGCTCGCCAGGTGCAGATAGTGCGAGGTGACCAGGTCGTACGGCGGCTCGTCGGGCGCCCAGTCGAGCAGGTCGGCGTGCACCCAGCGGATCGCCTCGCCCAGCCCTCGTTCGGTGGCGGCGGCCTCGGCCCGAGCCAGCCCGACGGCGGAGAAGTCGAGGGCCGTCACCCGCCAACCGTGCTCGGCCAACCAGATCGCATCGGCGCCCTCGCCGGCCGCGGCCTCCAGCGCGCGTCCGGGGGCGAGACCGCTGACCTGGGCGACGAGGGTGGCGTTGGCCCGCCCGCTCCACACCGGTTCGCGCGCCCCGTACCGCTCGTCCCACTCCGCCTGGTCCATGGGACGAGTCTGTCAGCCCGGGACCCCGATCGAGGCGAGCGTCCGCCGCGGGCTGGCGTGCGCCGTGCGCGTGGGGTGCCCCACCCGGAACGAGACGAGCGCCTGCTCGGCGGGGATGCCGAGCACCTGCGCCCAGCGGTCGGAGAACTGGTCGGCAGCGCCCGACGCCCGGTCGCGGTCGACCCGTTCCCCGATCTGGTTCATGTGCTGCAGCCCGAGCCCCGCGTCGGTGGCCGCCAGGTGCACCCGCTGCAGCAGCCGTCCGCCGGCCAGCCGGTCGGCAGCGGAGGCGACGTCGGCCACCCGGATGACGCCGTAGGCAGCGGCGGTGGCGGTGTGCACGTCACGGGTGCTCTTCACCCAGTAGGCGTCGCCGCTGGTCCGCGACTGGGCGGGCAGGATCTTGGCGGCGGCCAGCATGAGCGGGCTCATCCCCTGGCAGTCGAGCGTGAGCCCGTCGCGGTACCGCTCGATCTGCGCGCGGTCGTTGCGGAACCAGGAGAACGCCTCGACCGAGACGGGTTCGTCGGCGACGATCGCGGCCGTCGCCTCGACGTACAGGTCGCCGAGGCTCGCGCGGGCCGCGGGCTCGGTCACCCAGACCACCTCGGCGCCCAGGTTCTCGGCGCCGCTGGCCAGGTCGGCGAGCACGGCCGGGTCGACGGCGCCGGCCCGGTACGGGCCACGGTCGGAGTGCCTGCGGGAGATCGCCGCGGCCAGCCGCAGCTCACGGTCGTCCGGGGCCGGGCCGTCGGACAGCGTGACGTGCGCGATGTGGCCCGGTGCGGCCGGGTCCGGCCAGGCGTGCACCTCGGCCCGCCGCCCCCGGGCGCGGGCCGCCAGCACGACGTTCGCCAGTGCGCAGCCGTACCCGACGATGCGCTCGCGGCCGTCGGGGTCGCCGAGCGGCATGGCGCGGGTCGGGTCGTCGAGCAGGTCGATGCCGTCGTCGGACACCGACCAGGTCCACGGCTGGAGGTTGTGCGGGTTGGCGGCCAGGGCGCCGGCGGCCGCCAGTGCCGCGGTCCCGGGCGCGTCCTGCCACGTCGACCACAGCTGCCAGGGGGCACCGTCGCCCACCGACCACACCCCGTTGCGTTCGGCGCGCACGCCCACCACCCCCGTCCCGGCGAGCAGCACGGTGCCCCCGCCGATTCCGATCGCCTTGAGCACGGTGCGCCGGGTGGGGTGGGCGGCACCGTCCGCGCTGCCCGACGCCTGACTGCCCGACGCCTGACCGACAACCGGCCCGACGCCCGACGCCCCGTCACCCGGAACCGCACCCGGCTCCGCGCCCGGCATCGCGCCCGGCTCCGCGCCCGGACGCCCGGACGCGTCGTGCCCGCTCATCGCGTCACCTCGTCGCCCGCGAGGCCGAGCACCCG
>JAHIJU010000256.1 GCA_018898235.1 Actinomycetota bacterium
AACCGGTAGCCCTCGATCGGCACCGACCCGGGCACGTTGTCGATCCCGAGCACCGGCAGGTCGGCACCGCGGGCCCAGGTGAGCAGGTCGGCGACCTCCGGGTGGTGGTGCACGTGCAGGTACCGGTCGGTCACCATCGCGCCGCGCCGGTTCCAGCGACGGCGCCCGACGATGTGCACCCCGGCGACGTTGTAGGCGTTGGCGGTGCGCACGACCGACCCGATGTTCAGGTCGTGCGAGAAGTTCTCGATCGCCACGTGCAGCGGCGCGCGGGTCCGGTCCAGGTTGGCCACGATCGACTCGAGGGACCAGTAGCGGAAGCGGTCCTCGACGTTGCGGCGGTCGCCCACCGCGAGGAGCTCGGGGTCGTAGGGGGAGTCGGGGCCGACGGCGGGCCAGGCGGACGGTCCGCCCGGCCAGGGGCCGACGCCCGGGCGCTCGTCATCGGCAGGACCGGTCTGCTCGACATTCACCGGCACATCGTCCTCCGCCTCGGCGTGGTCGCCGTCGCCGTGCAGAGCCGCCAGGTCGACGCGGTGGGGGGAAGGTGGGTGCTCGTCCGTACGGGCGGACCGTGAGTGCTCGGCGGGCGAAGAGGGCCCGCGCCTCAGTCCAGGTGCACCGTGAGCGCGGCGGCCGCCGCACGCGCCCGTTCGCGCGCCTGCTCGACGTCGGCACCGCGGGCCAGCGTGACCGCGACCCGGCGTCGACCGGCGACCGACGGCTTGCCGAACAGCCGGACCTGGCTGGTCGGGACGGCCAGGGCCGCGTCGACCCCGGTGAACCGTGGCACCCCGGTCCCCTCGGCGAGCACCGCGACCGACGCCGCGGCCGGGGCGGACGGCCCCCCGATCCGCACCGCGCCACCGGCCGGCAGGCCGAGCACGGCCCGGGCGTGCAGTGCGAACTCCGACAGGTCCTGGGAGGCCAGGGTGACCAGCCCGGTGTCGTGCGGGCGCGGGCTGACCTCGGAGAACAGCACCTGCTCGCCGACCACGAACAGCTCGACGCCGAACAGGCCCCAGCCGCCGAGCGCCTCGGTGACGGCGCGGGCGACCTCCTGGGCCCGGGCCAGGGCCGCGGCGGGCAGTGCGGCCGGCTGCCAGGACTCGCGGTAGTCGCCGTCGACCTGGACGTGGCCCACCGGGTCGCAGAACGACGTGCCGCCCACGTGCCGGACGGTGAGCAGCGTGATCTCGGAGTCGAAGGTCACGAAGCCCTCGACGATGCACCGCGCGGCGGTCCCGGTGCGTGACCCGTGCTGGGCGTACTCCCAGGCGGCTGCGACGTCCTGGGCCTCGCGGACCACCGACTGCCCCTTGCCCGACGACGACATGACGGGTTTGACGACCACGGGCAGCCCGAGCGCGGCGACGGCGTCGGCGAGCTCGGCCTCCGTGTCGACGAACCGATACGGAGACGTCGCCAGGCCCAGCTCCTCGGCGGCCAGCCGGCGGATGCCCTCCCGGTCCATCGTGAGCCGGGTGGCGCGCGCCGTCGGCACCACCTGAACGCCGCTCCCCTCGACGTCCGCGAGCACAGCGGTGGCGATGGCCTCGACCTCGGGGATGACGATGTGCGGCGCCTCGGCGTCGAGCACCGCCCGCAGCGCGACCGGGTCGAGCATGTCGACGACGTGCGAGCGGTGCGCCACCTGCATGGCGGGGGCGTCCGGGTAGCGGTCGACCGCGATCACCTCGGCGCCGAGGCGCTGCAGCTCGATCGCGACCTCCTTGCCCAGCTCACCCGAGCCGAGCAGCAGCACCCGCGTGGCGGCCGGTGACAGCGGGGTGCCGATCTGGCCGGGCACCCGCGGCGTCGGCCCCGGACGGTCGTCGGTGGGGGCAGGGGCGGCGGTGTCGTCGGCGCGCATACGCTGATCCTTCCAGCCCCCGCCGACACCGCGCCGACGTCCTGGGTGACGGCCCGGCCGGGGAGCCCCGGCCCCCGCGGAAGGAACCCGATGAGGCCAGCCCTGCTGCCGACCGTGGCGGCGGTGCTCCTGCTGACCGCGGCCTGCACCACCGGGTCGGCGTCGAGCGGGGCCACGACCGCCGCGATCCGGTTCACCGCCTGCCCGACGGGGATGAGCTGCGGCGCCCACCTGGTCGACGGTCTGGGCGCCCGCAAGGCGCAGGTGCTGGCCGCGGGCGCCACGACCCAGGAGCTGGCGGTCGCGATGCTCGAGTCCGAGGCCATGACCAGCGACTACGTCATCGGCGACGGTAAGGCGGGCGACGCGGCGAACTTCGGGGTCTTCAAGCAGAACTGGTTGATGCTGCGCACCGCGTGCTCGACGTTCACCGGCCGGACCGCCGAGCAGTGGTCCGCCGGTGCCGCGCTGAACCCCGACCTGGCGGCCGATGTGGCCTGCCTGCAGCAGACCGAGGCGTTCTACGGCGTGGACGCCTGGTTCGCCGGGCACCGCGGCGGCGCCGACGGTCTGGCTACCCCGGGGACGGCGGACATCGCGAGCTATCGCACGGCCGTCGAGTGGATCGCCGAGCAGCTGGACGCCGACCCCGCGAACCTGGGCAACGACGTCAGGTTCTGGGTGGACGTGCCCGCGATCTGAGGCGTCCGGGCCCGATCCACACAGCCTGTTCACCAGGGACGCCCGGGGTCCACCGGACAGGCCCCGTACCCTGGGGCCATGCTTCTGACGTCGGCGCTCACTGCGCTGCCCACCCTGGGCCCGGACTTCCTGGACCCGCAGCACCTCATCGACTCGTTCGGTGCGTGGGCGCTGCTGGGGATCATGCTGGTGATCTTCATCGAGGTCGGGCTGCTGTTCCCGATCCTGCCGGGCGACTCCCTGCTGTTCACCGCGGGCGCCCTGGTCGCCCAGCAGAACCTCAACGTGCCGGTGAACATCTGGCAGCTGTCGGGGATC
>JAHIJU010000257.1 GCA_018898235.1 Actinomycetota bacterium
CGATCGCGTGGGCGCGGCGGCGTGGAGCTGCTGACATGTGCGTTCCTTTCACATCATCGTGGACAAGGTCGTGCTGGTGGGAGGGAGGAGCTGGTCCGGGGTCAGGCCTTGACGCTCCCGGCGGCCAGGCCGGACTGCCAGTAGCGCTGGAGCGAGAGGAAGATCGCGACGATCGGCACGATCGCGAGCAACGAGCCGGTGATCACCAGGTTGTAGATGGGGCTCGCGGAGATCCCGGTCGCCTTGAGGTTCCACTGCTGCAGGCCGATGGTCAGCGGGAACAGGTGCGGGTCGTTGAGCATGATGAGCGGCAGGAAGTAGTTGTTCCAGGTCGCGACCACGGCGAACAGCAGCACGGTGACGATGCCGGGGGTCAGCAGCCGCACGCCGATGGTGGCGAACGTCCGCAGCTCACCGGCCCCGTCGATGCGGGCGGCCTCGAGGATCTCCGTGGGTACCGCATCCAGGGCGTAGACCCAGATGAGGTAGAGCCCGAACGGTGAGACCAGCGAGGGCACGACGATGGCCCAGATGGTGTTGGTCAGGTGCAGCTGGCTGAACATCAGGAAGGTCGGGACGGCGAGCGCCGTGCCGGGGATCGCGATGGCCCCGAGCACGACGGCCCACACGGCCCGCTTGCCCGGGAAGTCGTACTTGGCCAGGCCGTACCCGGCCAACGTGGCCAGGGCGGTCGCCCCACCCGCGCCGAGCACGACGTAGAGCAGCGTGTTTCCCAGCCACCGCAGGTAGATGCCGCCGTCGTAGGCGAACACCTGCTGGATGTTGTCGATGAGGGCGAACGGTCCGGAGAACCACAGCCCGAACGAGCTGAGCAGGTGCGGCTGGGTCTTGCTGGCGTTGATGACCAGCCAGGCCAGTGGCAGCAGCGCGTAGAGCGCGAACAGCACCATGACCACGGTGAGTCGGGTGGACGGGCCGCCGAACGGGCTGCCCGGCCGGCGCGCGCTCGATCGGGTGGTGCGGGTGGCCATGGCCATCAGCGGTTCGCCTCCCGGCTGCCGCGCAGCTGGACCACGTAGGCGATCACCGCGGTGAACACGCCCATCACGATGGCCAGGGTGGCCGCGTAGTTGTACTGCTGTCCCGCGAAGGACAGGGTGAACGCGTACATGTTGGGCGTGAAGTAGGTCGAGATGACCGACGGGATGAGCGTGCGCAGGATGTTCGGCTCGTTGAACAGCTGGAACGAGCCGATGATCGAGAAGATCGTGGCGATGACGATCGCCTGCCGCAGTGCGGGGATCTTGATCGAGAACACGACCCGCCAGGACCCGGCGCCGTCGATCGCGGCGGCCTCGTAGAGGTCACCGGGCACCGAGCGCAGCGCCGAGTAGAAGATCAGCATGTTGTAGCCGACGAACTCCCAGGTCACGATGTTGCCGATGGCCAGCAGGATCCACTTGGGCGTCAGCGGCTGGAGCACCTGGGAGCCGAGGAACGAGTTGATGTTGGCCGCCAGCCCGAACTGGTCGCCGTACATGAACCCCCACATGAGCACGGCGACGACGCCGGGGACCGCGTACGGCAGGAACACCGAGATCCGGAAGAACGACGCCCCGCGCAGCCGGCCGGAGTCGATGGCCAGTGCGGCGACCAGGGCCAGGCCGAGCATGATCGGCACCTGCACGACCAGGAACAACGCGACGCGGCCGAGCCCGTCCCAGAACTTCGGGTCGGCGAACAGCTGGGCGAAGTTGGCGAGACCGACGAAGCTGCGACCGCCGATGAGCTTGTCCTGGAACAGCGCCAGGTAGATCGAGTAGCCGACCGGGACGACGAGCACGAAGGCGAACACCGCGAGGAACGGTGCGACGAACCCGAGACCGACGAAGGACCGTCGTCTCGGCCGGACGGTCGCGGCGAGTGCTGACACCATTGTCTCCCGGCAAGCGGCTACCCGATGGTGACGTTACCAGCGGTGACCGGAACGCTAGATGGTGACGTTGTCATCGTCAACATGACGCAGGTCACGGTTGGGTCACGGCAGACCGGACCACGGCTCGACCCGGTCCCAGCGTGGTCACGTCACCATGGCTACACTCCTGCCATGTCCACCGAGGGTCGAGCCGCGCCGACGTCGCCGGGGCCGTCCACCTCACGCGCCTCGATCGCCGATGTCGCCAGGCTCGCCGGGGTCGCTCCCATCACCGTCTCCCGCGTGGCCAACGGTGCCGAGTCGGTGAGCCCGGCCACCCGCCAGCGCGTCCAGTCGGCCATGGACAAGCTCGGCTACGCGCCCAACCACGCCGCCCGGGCGCTGCGCTCCGGCAGCTTCGGGGCCATCGGCCTGGTCGCCCACCGGTTGGCCCGCACCGGGGAGTCGCGCACGGTCGAAGGGGTCGTCGAGGCCGCGCGCGCCGAGGGCTACACCGTCTCCCTCGTCGACGTCGTCGCCCCCACCTCCGACGAGGTCACCGCGGCCGCACGGCGCCTGAGCCACCAGGCCATCGACGGGCTCATCATCATCCGCGCCGAGACCAGCACCCCGGCGACCCTCGCCCTGCCGCCCCGGCTGCCTGTCGTGGTCTCCGACTCCAGCCTCATCCGCCGGCACGCCGCCGTCAGCTCCGATCAGGTCTCGGGCACCCGGGCCGCCGTCCAGCACCTGCTCGACCTGGGCCACCCGACCGTGCACCACCTGTCCGGCCCGGCCGACTCCTCCCCCGCGCAGGTCCGTCTGGAGACCTGGCGCGAGACGCTGCGTGCCGCGGGCCGGACGGTGCCGGAGCCCTGGCGGGGCGACTGGACCCTGCAGTCCGGCTACGAGCTGGGCGCCCGCATCGCGGCAGACCCGCAGGTCACCGCCGTCTTCTGCGCCAACGACGAGATGGCCGCCGGGCTCATGCGTTCCCTGCACGAGCACGACATCGCCGTCCCGCAGGAGCTGTCGATCGTCGGCTTCGACGACATCCCGGTCGCCGAGTACCTGTGGCCGCCGCTGACCACCGTGCGCCAGGACTTCGGCCGGATCGGCGCCGAGCTCGTCCGGATGGTGCTCGAACGCCTGCGCGGCGGCGACGACGCGCTCGCCCGCCACGTGGTGGTGCCGACCACGTTCGTCATCCGCGCCAGCACGGCCGGCTACACCCCCCGCACCCGCGCCCCCCGCAGCTGAGGAGCACCATGCGCGCCACCACCGTGACCGCCATCCCGCAGGACCAGGTCGCCCCGGTGCACCGCCGCCTGTTCGGCTCGTTCATCGAGCACATGGGCCGCTGCGTGTACGGCGGCATCTACGAACCGGGGCACCCGTCCGCCGACGCCGACGGGTTCCGGGGCGACGTCGCCGCCCTCGTGCGCGAGCTCGGCGTCACGACGGTGCGCTACCCGGGCGGCAACTTCGTCTCCGGCTACCGCTGGGAGGACGGTGTCGGCCCGCGCGAGCAGCGGCCCGTACGCCGCGACCTGGCCTGGCACAGCATCGAGACCAACCAGGTCGGGCTCGACGAGTTCGCCGGCTGGGCCAGGGCCAACGACCTGGAGCTCATGCTCGCGGTCAACCTCGGCACCCGCGGGGTCCTCGAAGCCCTCGACCTGCTCGAATACACCAACGGTGAGCCCGGCACCACGCTCGCGGACCAGCGCGTGGCCCACGGCAGCCCGCGCCCGCACGACGTGCGCATCTGGTGCCTCGGCAACGAGATGGACGGGCCCTGGCAGATCGGGCACCTGAGCGCCCACGACTACGGCACGCTCGCCGCCCGCACCGCCGCCGCCATGAAGCGCGCGGACTCCGCGCTCGAGCTGGTCGCCTGCGGGTCGTCGAACGCCCAGATGCCGACCTTCGGCGCCTGGGAACGCACCGTGCTGGAGCAGGCGTGGGACCACGTCGACCTCATCTCGCTGCACGCCTACTACGAACAGACCGGCGACGACCTGGCCTCCTTCCTGGCCAGCGGCCGGGACATGGACCACTTC
>JAHIJU010000258.1 GCA_018898235.1 Actinomycetota bacterium
CCCGGTGTTGAGCACCAGACCCGCGCGGGTCCGGATCGCGACCGCGAGACCGTCCGGGATCGAGTGGTTGACCGCCGCGAACTCCAGCCCGAACGGACCGGCCGTGTGCTTGTCACCGGCCTTGACCCGCACCGTCTTCGGCACGATCTTGTGCTCGACGAGCTTGGCGGTGAGGAAGGCCAGCGTCAGCTCCGACCCGATCACCGGGATGTCCGGGCGGTCGCGCAGCAGGTACGGCACACCGCCGATGTGGTCCTCGTGCCCGTGGGTGAGCACGATGGCCTCGATGTCGTCCATCCGGTCCCGGATCGACGCGAAGTCGGGGATGATCACGTCGATCCCCGGCTGGTGGTCCTCGGGGAACAGCACCCCGCAGTCGACGACGAGCAGGCGGCCGCCGAACTCGAAGACGGTCATGTTGCGACCGATCTCCCCCAGCCCGCCCATCGGGGTGATCCGCAGAGCCCCCTTGCGCAGCGGCCTCGGGGCGGTCAGTCGTCGTTCGTGAACGGTCTGCATGGGTCTCCTGTGTGAGATTCGTAGAGGCCGAGGTCGAAGGCGACCTCGGGTCGAGCAAGCGTGTGGGTCACTCGTCGCCGACGGGCAGCGTGCGCAGGTCGATGCCCGGGTGCTGCGTCTCGATGGTCCGCAGCCGCCAGACGTCGCGCACCAGCGCGAGCCGGGTGCCGTCCGTCCGGCGCACCAGCTCGACACCCGAGGATGCGGCCAGCACGGTCGCGGCCTCCTCGGAGGCCAGCCGGGCCACGGTGAGGTCGAGCGCGTCGAGCGCCATCGGCACCCGGAACTCGTGCTCCATCCGGAACGCCGCGACCTCGAACTGCAGGGGGCCGACCGCCGCCAGGATCGGGGTGCCGTCACCTCGGGAGTCGGACACCATCACCTGGACGACGCCCTCCTGCTCCAGCTGGGCGATGCCCCGGCGGAACTGCTTGGAGCGGCTCGGGTCGGTGCACCGGGCCAGGACGAAGTGCTCGGGGGCGAACGAGGGCAGCGGCGGGAACACCACCGGCGGGCCGGCGGGGTCGTACAACGTGTCCCCCACGTCCAGCGCACCGGCGTTGACCAGGCCGATCACGTCCCCGGGGTAGGCGACCTCGATGGACTCACGGGTGCGGCCGAACATCGACTGCGCGTACTTGGTCGCGAACGGGCGGCCGGTCTGGGCGTGCACCGCCGGCATGCCGCGCTGGAACTGTCCCGAGCACACCCGGACGAACGCGACCCGGTCGCGGTGCTGCGGGTCCATCCCCGCCTGCACCTTGAACACGACGCCGCTGAACGGTGCGTCCACCGGTCGCAGCTCCTTGGCCACGTCGCGGCGCGGACCGGGTCCGGGTGCCAGCGTCGCGAGCACCTCGAGCAGCTGGCGCACCCCGATGTTCGTCAGCGCCACCCCGAACAGCAGCGGGGAGGTGCGACCGGCGAGGAACGACTCGACATCGACCGACGGCAGCAGGCCCGCACCGTCCCGGGCCTCGATGACCTGATCGGGCAGCCGGGCCGCCGCGGCCTCGAAGGTGAGGTGCTCCTCCTCGGCGAGGTGGGCACCGCCCGGTGCGCGTTTGGCGAACGTCACCGAACCGTCGCGCAGGTCCAGCAGCCCGCGCAGGTCGCCGGACTCCCCGACCGGCCAGGTGACGGGCGTCACCTGCAGCTCGAGCAACCGCTCGATGTCGTCGCACAGCTCCAGGACAGCCTTGCCGGGCCGGTCCCACTTGTTGACGAAGGTGATCACCGGGACGCCGCGGCGGCGGCACACCTCGTAGAGCTTGCGGGTCTGCGGTTCGATGCCCTTGGCCGCGTCGAGCAGCATCACGGCGGCGTCCACGGCAGTGAGCACCCGGTAGGTGTCCTCGGAGAAGTCCGCGTGACCGGGGGTGTCCAGCAGGTTCACGACGACGCCGCCGTACGTGAGCTGGAGCACCGCCGAGGTGATCGAGATGCCGCGGCTCTGCTCCATCTCCTGCCAGTCCGACACGACGCCCGCACGGCCGTGCTTGCCGTGCACGGCCCCGGCCTCGGTGATGGCGTGGGCGTGCAGCGCCAGGGCCTCGGTCAGGGTCGACTTGCCCGCATCGGGGTGCGAGATGATCGCGACACTGCGCCGCGGGGCCACCGAGGTCCCCGACCGGTCCACCAGCGGCGGCAGCGCCGTCTGCGCGTCCAGCACCTGCTCACCTGCCGTCGAATCGCATGCCAGGGCGGCGGTCCATCCACCACGCCATGGCTCACCTTACGGTGAGCCACCGACTCCCCCACGATCCGGGTCCGCCGGCGGCGGCGCTCAGTTGAACCCGACGACCCGCTGCGCCGCGCGGTAGGAGACCATCGAGACGCTTCTGCCCATCCGCCCGGGCAGGTTCGCCAGGTGGCCGACGTGGGTGTATCTGACCTGGCGGTAGAGCCACGGATCCTCCGTGCGCAGCTCGGCCCACAGCGCCGCCCGATCGGCCAGGGCCTCGGGTGTCCCGCGCCGGACGAGCATGATCGACGACACCGCGCAGATGATCTCGGCGTAGTGGACGAGGTAGCGGTGCAGGGCCGGTTCGACCTCGCGCACCTCCTGCAGATGCGCGAGCATCAGCCGGTTCACCCGCAGCTGCTGGTCCAGCCGCCGGAGCATCACGGCCTCGTGCACCGACTGGTCGGACCGGCCGATGAAGTACCGGTACAGGTCGACGTCGAGGTAGTAGAGCGAGTGCACCTGGGCGAGCGGGACGAACGCGTACAGGTTGTCGACGTAGAACGTGTGCTCCGGCAGCCGGAGCCCGCTGCCACGCAGCACCGCCGTGCGGTAGACCAGCGCGTGCATCAGCAGGTACTGGCCGGTGCGGAAACGGCCGGTGGCCGCCCAGCCGAACACCCGCCCGGTCGGCAGGACGCTGGTGTAGCGCACCGCCCGCTTGCTCCGCCGACCGGCCTTCTCGTAGACGAAGTTGGCGATGAGCAGATCGACGGCCGCGCCGTCCTCGACGAGCCGGCGGAGCGTGGCCAGCATCTCGACCAGCGCCTCCTGGTCGAGCCAGTCGTCGGAGTCGACCACCTTGAGGTACAGCCCGCGGGCAGCGGCCAGACCCGTCGTGATCGCGCCGCCGTGGCCGCCGTTGGGTTGGCTCAGCACGCGGACGGTGCCGGGGTGACGGTCCGCGTACCGACCGGCCAGCGCCGCCGTGCCGTCGGTGGACCCGTCGTCCACCACGATGACCTCGATCTGCTCCGTGACGCCGAGCAGCGAGTCCAGGCAGCGGGCGAGGTAGGCCTCGGAGTTGTATGCCGGGACCACGATGCTCAGCAGTGGTACGCCGCGCGTCACGGTCACGGCGCGCTCGTCGCGGGCCGTCATGCGGCGCGACGGTCGATGGTCGTCGGGGCGGGGTCGGTGACGGTCTCGCCGGTTCGGGCCATCCCTGCATCTCCATGAACAGTGAGTCGGTCGCCATCGTGCAGGAGCCCGGCACCATCGCCGCAGCGAGGGTGATGATGGCACACCAAGACGTGCACCAGGTGACGTCCGGGCGGACGGGCCTCAGTCCGTCGCGGCCACCGCAGCAGGCCGCGCGACCTGGACCACGTACGGCGGTGCGCCGCGTCGGACGTACCGGCCACGCCCGGCTCCGAACCGTTCGGCGTGGACGCGGCCGCCGAGCTGTCCCTCGGTGCGGTCGTCGGACATGAGCCGGGTGGCGGCACCGGTGTCGCGGGTGGTCTGCAGCACGGCCGTGTCGAGGGCTCGCGCCGTCCTGATCCGTGCAGCGCAGCGAGCTCTCGCGCGCGAGCAGCGGCTCCGACGGCCGCACGGGTCAGCCCTCCATCCGCCGCAGCACCCGGTGGTAGGCGACCAGCTGAGCGAGGAGGAAGACCACGAGCAGGGAGCCTCCGGCGATTGCCGTCACCGGCACGTCCACCGTCGGAGCAATGTCGAACCCGGTGGTCTCGACGATCATCGAGACCTTCCACCACGCGATAGCGGTGATCGCGAGGATCTCGACGAGCGAGACGACGAGCAGGAGGGCCACTTCGAGGGCGTATTGCCTGGACAGGTCGGCGCGCGTGAAGCCGATCGAGTGGAGCCTTCCGCGCGATCGTTCGGTGACGGCCGAGTAGGAGCGGATGCCGAGGACCGTGGCGACCGCGGCCAGCAGGCACGGCAGGACGAAGATCATCGCCAGTGCCTGACGCTGGCCCGCAGACACGCCGTCCAGTCCCTCCTGGACCCAGGCGACGCGGCCGGCCACGTGCGCCGAGGCGAGCCCGTGCGCGTCAAGCGCCTCCCGCACCGCGGTGGGTGCGGCGGAGGAGAACCCGCGAATCTGGGCGTCTGATGTGAGCACGTCGGCGTTGGTGGCGTAGTCCACGACGAGGTCGGCCGAGATGTACCGGTTCTTGTCGACCTGAGCAGCGACGTGGTAGATGCGCTCCGACCCGTCGGGAAGCATGACCGTGACCTGGTCGCCGACGGCGAACCGGTCGCTCGCCGTCGCGGCGACCGCCCCGCTCACCTCGTCCGCGCTGCCGACGAGCATGCTCATGTCGATCTGCGAGGGCAGCGCTCCCAGGTCGGTCGCCAGCACCTGGGGTGGGTTGCTCGCGTACGGGTCGTCGGCGAGGACGACGTCCGAGACCATGGCGTAGGGGACGAGCCCGTCGCCGCCGATCTCATGGCGCGCGGCGGTCAGCGCCTCGGGATCCGGCACACCCGAGTCGAACGTGACGACGGTCGTCGCACGCAGGGGTTCGTAGAGCTCGACCATGGACGTCTGTCGTCCGGTCGCCATGACCATGGCGAACGGGACGAGCAGCCCGATGACCAGGACGATCGACTGGGTGGCACCGAGAGCCCGGCCTGTGCCGGCGGCGACGTTCCGGCAGGCGACGAGCAGGCGTGGCCGTCGGGCGACACTCAGGCCGGCGCCGACGGCTGCCGTGATCCCTCGGGCGACGAGGTCCCCGCTGGCGGTCACTGCGACTGCCACCACGGGGATCGCGAGCATGATCGACACGTCGAGCGGGACGGCGGAGTCGGGGGTGAGGAGCAACGCGATCCCCACCGCCAGGAGCACACCCGACCAGATCCGCCGCCGCCGGAAGCGCCGCCGATCCGCACGGCTGCGGTCCTGGTCGTCGAGTACTCGGGTCCCCGCGATCCGGATCACCGGACGCAGACCGCCCAGCACCCCGATGGCGACCGTCACCGCGAACGCGAGCATGTACGCCGAGAACGGGAGCCCGCCGGCCAACGCGCGCGGGGCGAGCCCCGTACTCCGTTCGATCGCGAGGTAGCCGTACGAGGCGGGTACCCCGAGCGCGACCCCGATGAGCGCCCCACCGAGCACCGTCGCCAGCAGCTCACCGGCAGTCAGCCGGAGCATCCCGGGCCGCGTCATCCCCACAAGGCTCAACCGCGAGAGCTCGGGAACCCGAGGTTCCAAGGCGAAGGCTGCCGTGGATCCGACGAAGACGACCGACGCCAGGCCGCCGAGCACCAACGCGATGACGTTGAAGCTCGTCATCAGCTCGAGCGCGGAGTTCCACCGGGCGACCTCGTCCGGGACTCCGGACCGGCGTGCCGAGCCGGCCGCGAGCAGCAGCGAGCTGAACGAGCAGGACAGCACGAGCGAAGCGAGCGCCGCGGCGATCACCACACCGACGTACGCCGCGCGGTGGGTGCGGAAGAGGCCGGTGCGCACCGCGCGCATCGAGACCTCGGCGCTCGCGGTCACGGCGCCGACTGCGACATCACGGAGAACAGCTCGTCGGCGGTGGGAGCGTCCAGCTCGACCATGACCCGACCGTCCGCGAGGACGAGGACCCGGTCGCCGTGCGCGGCAGCGTCAAGGTCGTGGGTCACCATGAGGACCGAGGTGCCCTGACGCGTGAGCTGGCTGAACAGATCCAGCACGACCCGCGAGTTGACGCTGTCGAGGGCGCCGGTCGGCTCATCCGCGAACAGCACCGCGGGGCGCTGCGCCAGTGCGCGGGCGATCGCGACTCGCTGCTGCTCCCCGCCCGAGAGCGTGCTCGCCGTCTGCCCGGCGCTGTCCGCCATCCCTGTGACGGCCAGGGCCTCGTCGACGCGGTGGCCCACATCTGCGCTCCTCGCGAGCAGCAACGGGAGCGCGATGTTCTCACGCGCTGTGAGCGACTCCACGAGGTTGTAGTCCTGGAACACGAACCCGAGGCGTTGACGCCGGAAGCGGGCGAGATCGTCCTGGCTCGCCCCCAGCACATCGACCCCGTCGACAACGACCGACCCGGAGTCGCACCCGAGGAGTCCCGAGGCGCACTTCAACAGCGTCGACTTGCCCGAACCTGACCTGCCCATGACCGACACCCACGTCCCGGCGGGCACCGTGAACGACACGTCCCGCAGCACCTTCTTCGGCCCGCCGGCCGTGGCGAAGGTCTTGGTCAGACCGTTGACCGACAGCACCGCTGCGGCCTCGCCCGCGGCTGTCGGGCCGGGTGGGGCGGTTCGGTCGTGGGAGCCGGTCATCTGCTCATCTCGCCTTCACCGACACCGCGGGCTCGAGAGCGGCCCGCAGCTCGCAACGCCGTCCGCACCGGGTTGCGCGCCAGCGCCAGCCGACACGCTGTCTCCTTGATCGGGACCCCCCTGCAGTGCAGCCGGTGAATCTGGGCCCAGCTCTGCAGTGCGATCACCGCTCCAGCCTCCCGGAGGGGTTCAGTCCCGATCCGTCGCCAGAGGGTGAGTTTCACCACATCGTCGACACCACGACGTCGTCGACGAGATGTCGTGGACGCGGGCTCCACTCCCCGGGGCCTGCCAGGCGCAGACATCACCTCTCCGGCAGGCGTGAGCCGGGTCTCGACCCAAGAAGCGCGACACCACACAAGGCGAGGAACCTTGGGCCCAAGAGCTGCGTCTCTGATCGTGGCGTGGCGCCGGGACCGGCGCGACGCCTCAAGGCTTCGTAGGCCGTTCTGTCGTCGCCGCCGACGGTCCCCGCCGGAGCTGACGGCCCGGGCGGAGCAGATGGTCGACGAGGTCCGTCCTGACCACGGCACGGACCGGGTGGCGATGAGCAAGGTCGCGAGCCTGCCGGGGTGATCGCGGCGGAGTAGGTCCGCGCGTGGGTCCGGCAGGGGCAGGTCGAGCGTCCACCGGTCGGCCGGACCCTACGCCGACGTCGCCGGTCCGCTGCTCGACCAGGCACCCGACCAGCATCGCGGGCGACCTACACTTGGCCCCCGCCGGTGGACCCACGCCCCGGGCAATGAGTTGACCAAGGATCGGTGAGGGTTCGTCCACGTGATGCGGATCGCGCTCGTGTGCCTGCACACCTCACCCGCCGAGGACCCGGGCGCCGGCGACGCGGGCGGGATGAACGTCGTCGTGCTGCACCAGGCGGAGGCGCTCGCGGCGCTCGGCCACCAGGTCGACATCGTCACGCGTCGTTCGTCCCCCGACGACCCGCCGAGTCGACTCCTCGCGCCCGGCCTCGTCCTGCACACCCTGCACGCCGGTCCGGAGCACCCGGTGCCGAAGGGGGACCACGAGGGCTTCATCGACGAGTTCCGCGACCGCCTGGCCGAGCTCGGCCCGTACGACGTCGTGCACTCCCACCACTGGTTCTCCGGCATGGCGGCCCTGCCGCTGGCGCGGGCGTGGCGGGTACCGCACGTGCAGAGCTTCCACTCCATCGCCGCCGACCCGTCGACCGCGCTCTCCGAGGGCGAACGGCCGGAGTCCCCCGGGCGGATGGCCGGCGAGACCTACCTGGCCCGCGAGTCCGACACGGTGGTGGCGATCAGCCAGGCCGAGGCCCGGACCGTCGAGCGCCGTCTGGGCGGGAACGCCGACCGGATCGTCGTGGTGCCGCCCGGTGTCGACAGCGTCCAGTTCCACCCGGCCGACCCCACCGAGCCCCGCTCCACCTCGATCCTGGTCGCGGCCCGCCTGCAGCCCCTCAAGGGCATCGACCTGGCGATCGAGGCCGTCGCGGCGCTGTCCGACCAGCTGGGCCCCGACGGTGAACGCCCCGAGCTCATCGTGTCCGGGGCGGCATCGGCGGACTTCGACGGCTACGTCGATGAGCTCGTGGCGCTGGCGACCGGTCTGGGGATCGTGGACCAGGTCCGATTCCTGGGCCCGCAGTCGCGGGACGACCTCGCCGCGCTCATGCGCGGCTCACGCATCGTCGCCGTCCCGTCGCACTCCGAGACCTACGGGCTCGTCGCGCTCGAGGCTGCGGCGAGCGGCGTCCCGGTGGTCGCGGCGGCCTCGGGCGGTCTGCGCGAGGCCGTCGTCGACGGTTCGACCGGTCTGGTCCTCGACGGGCGCGACCCCCAGGTGTGGGCGGCGGCCATGGTCCGGCTGTTCACCGACGAGGCCTTCGCCGACCGCCTGTCCCGCACGGCACGACAGCGGGCGGAGGGCCTCGACTGGACCCGGTCGGCTCGGGCCTTGCTCGCGGCCTACCGCGGATGCGGGACACCGTGAGCGTGCTCGACGGCGCCGGGTCCGTCCTCTTCGTGCACGCCCACCCCGACGACGAGACCCTGTCGACGGGTGCGCTCATCGCCGAGCTCACCGCGCGCGGAGCCTCCGTGCGGCTGCTCACGGCGACCCGCGGTGAGCGTGGCGAGATCGTGCCCGGATCTGACGCCGCGCTCGCCGGGGCGGGCCCGTTGAGCCTGCTGCGACAGGCCGAGCTCGACGGTGCGGCCCGGACCCTCGGCATCACCGAGCGGTTCTGGCTCGGGGAGCCGCCGGCCTGCGCGGACGGCCGCCCGGACCACCGCTACCTCGACTCGGGGATGCGCTGGATCCGCCCGGGGCTGGCCGGCCCCGCCGCCGACGTCGACCCCGAGGCCTTCGCAGCGGCACCGCTCGACGAGGAGGTCGCCGATCTGTGCGCGCTGCTGCGCACGCTCCGACCCGACCTCGTGGTGAGCTACGGCCCCGAGGGGGGCTACGGGCACCCGGACCACGTGCGCGCCCATCAGGTCAGCCGCGCCGCCTGCCGGCAGGTCGACGTGCCGTTCGCCGAGGTCGTCGCCGTGCCGACGCCGGACGCCGAGTGGTTCGACCTCGACGCCCACCTCGCCGTGGTGACCGCCGCCCTGCGCCAGCACGGCAGCCAGCTCACCGTCGATGGCGCGGAGGTGGTGCACGCCGGGGGCCAACGTGAGGCGATCGCGACGTCCGTCGGGCTCCGGCTGGGCTGAGACCGCCCCCACGCGGTCAGGTCTTGGGATCTGCTCCGGGCTCAGCGGGTGACGACCCGGTTGCGGCCCGTGGCCTTGGCCCGCCGCATCCGGCCGTCGGCAAGGGGCAGCAGGTCGGCGGTGGCCCCGTCCTCGCGCGTGCTCGCGGCCCCGATCGACACGGTCACCCGGACCCGCACGCCGTCCGCCAGCACGACCGCGCGGGCCACCAACGAGCGCAGCCGCTCCGCGAGCGCCGCGAGCTCGTCGACCTCGGCCTTGCCGGTGAGGACCACGAACTCCTCGCCCCCGTACCGGGCGACGTCGTCCCCGACGCGCACGCCCAGCAGGATGGTCTCGGCGACCCGCGCGATGACGCGGTCCCCGACGTCGTGGCCGTGGGAGTCGTTGACGGCCTTGAAGTGGTCGACGTCGACCATGAGCGCGCCGAACGGCGTCCCGTACCGGTCGAGGTCGGACGCCCGCCGCTCCAGGCAGCGGTCGAGGTGGCGCCGGTTGCCCGTACCTGTGAGCGGGTCGAGCAGGGCGAGTCGTTCGAGCTCGGCGATCCGTTCCTGGGCGGCTCGCACGCGGCTGTCGTCGGCGAAGGTCTCCACCGCCCCGAGGATCGCGCCGTCGGGGTCGAGCAGCGGAGCCGCGGTGAGCCTCACCGGCAGCAGACCGCCATCGGCCCGATGCAGGTAGGAGGTCGCCTCGCGGATCGTCCCGTCGAGGATCGTCGCCGCGAGGGGACAGCTCGTGCCGCACATCGTGGTGCCGTGCTCATCGACGTGGTCGAGGAGGCCGTCGCCGCAGAACCTGCCGATCGCATCGGCGGGGGCGTGCCCGGTGAGGCGCTGGGCGCCGGCGTTCCAGGCGGTGATCCGACGTCGGGAGTCGACGACGTAGACACCCACGCCCATCGTCTCGAGGAGCGCTCGTGCGCTCGGCTCGTCCAACGGGGAGCCGGGACCGGCGACGTCCACGTCATTCGTCCGCTCTCGTGAGCGCGGCTCGTCGTCACGGGCCGTCGATCATCGGGGAAAGGGGCAGGGCAAGGAGCTGCCGCGGTGACCCGTCAGGCTCGTCCAGGGACGAGAGTAGGAATCCGGTGTCCGACACACCTGGGACAAAGGACCTGGGGGTGCCGGCTCCGCGACGGGCCGACCGCCCGGCCCGGGACGGCTGCACCGCCGGGTCGCCCGCAGGTCCGCCACCGACCAGACCCCGGTACCCGACGCCGCCGGCTGCAGGCAGCTTGGCGATCGCGTCCAGGAACGTGCTGAGGTCACCCACCGTCCGAGGCTCCCCGCTCACTGTCGGACGGCCGTTGTGCGCCGTCCGGTGCTCGGCTCGGCGGACTAGCGGGGCCGGTCCACCCGATCGTCGTGCATGCCGCGCGCGTCCGCATTGCCCATGACGTTCTCGATCCTCGCCCGGCTGACGTCGCCGGCCGGGGTACCGCGGGTGCCGGCTCCGCCCCCGGGGCGTCGGGTCAGCCCTGGGAGCTGCCGGTTGGCCCGCCGGCCGCCAGCACGCCGAGCCGGACGAGGTCGGCGCCCCGGAGCCCGGGCCAGCCGTGCACCATCTGCCGCCACGGCGCCGGCACGGCCGACTCCCCCCACCGGGCGCCCAGGAGACCACCGGCGATGGCCGCGACGGTGTCGGTGTCGCGACCGCCGCGCACTGCTGCCCCCAAGGCCCGCTGCAGGTGGTGAGAAGCGAGCTCGCCATCCGGCACCGCGGTCCTGGCGATCACCGACCACGCGCCCTGCAACGCCTGGACCACCCAGCCATTGCGGTCGAAGGAGGACGGCGGGTTGGCCTCGGCCTCGTCGAGTCGGGCGGCCCAGATCGCGGCGCGCTCGTCCGGCAGGGTGTCCAGCGCCAGCCGCAGACCGTCAAAGGTGCCGTGCAGCACGGCGTGCCGGATCGCCAGGCACCACAGCGCGCACGCCTCACCGGCCTCGGGGTCGTGGTGGGTCAACGCGGAGACGGTGTGCGCGGCCTCGACCAGACCGTCCGGGTCGTGCAGGTAGGCCAGCGCGACCGGGGCCGTGCGCATCAGCGAGCCGTTGCCGCCGGATCTGCCGGTCAGATGGTGGTGCGCGGTCGCCGCCGCGGTCAGGGCCGCGCCCGTCGGTGCGGCACCCGCGGCACCGAGCACGGCACGGGTCTGGGCGCCCACATCGGCGGCCTCCCGCGACCACCCCACCCAACGCGCGCCGATAGCGTCCAGCGCTTCGGGGGACCGCAGGTCCGCCCCGGCGGCCGCGACCTCGGCGATCGCCACCGCCATCGACGTGTCGTCGGTCCACTCCCCCGGCGTCCACCCGAACGCCCCGCCCCCGACCATGCCCACCTCGGCGGTCTCGGGCAGCGGGTCCCCGAACTCGTACCCCGCCCCGAGCGCGTCCCCGCACGCGGTCGCCAGCAGGACACCGGCCGCGCGGTCGAGCTGGGCGTCGGTCAGCGCGGGTGTGCGGTCGGTGCTCATGCGAAGGCCTCCGTGGGGTCGTGGGGGGTGCTGGTCGGCGAGGTGGGCGGGTGCGGTGGCACGCGGTCGGCGTGAGGTCGGCTGCCTGCCACCTGGCCGCCTCGACCGAGGTGGTTGCCCGGCCAGCATCGGTCGGCCTGCGAGTTGGCCGTCACCGAGGCTAGCGAGCGGGAGCAGGCGCAACCCGGAGCCGGCTCGCGGCTCGCGGCATCACACCCGAGAGCGGGGCCACGTCCACGCGTACCGCAGGATGAGGGCGAAGACGGCCACCTCCAGCACGACGCCGAGGCCGTAGAAGAGGGTCCAGGAACCGCCCACCAGGTTGAAGGCCGCGTAAGGCACCTGCACCGAGGCCACGACGAGGTTCGTCATCCGGTTCGCCCGGGCGGGCAGCGTCGCGGACAGCAGGACCATGAGGATCGGGATCGCCATGAGCGCGAGGAAGATGATGAGCAGCGGCTGGGTGGCGTCGAACTCCCAGACCTTGCCGGCGCGGATCTGGTCGATGACCCCGGGCTTGAAGAACGCGAGGATGTCGACGTAGGCGTACAGGAGCGTGACGGCGGTCCACGCGGCGACGAGCTTGACTCGCACGAGGACCGCCGGGCTCTCCAGCTCGGTGGTGACGTTCTCCAGCGCGGTGGTGACGGGTTGACGGGTGTTCATCGTGGCCTCCATGGGTCGGGGTGAGGATCAG
>JAHIJU010000259.1 GCA_018898235.1 Actinomycetota bacterium
ACACCAACGCGGCGATCAGCGACCTGCGCATCCCGACCGGGGCGCTCATGGCCGCCAAGGCCAGCACCTCGGCGATCTACGAGGGCAACCTGCAGTCCGACGCCGCCACCGGCACCGTGCTCACGCGTGACATCCCGGTCTACGACTCGAAGGGCAACAAGTCCACGGTGTCGCTGCAGTTCACCAAGGCGGCGACCGGCTGGTCGGTGTCCACCGACGGGGGAGTGACCAGCACCGCGATGACGTTCGCGGCGGGCGGTGCGCTCACCTCACCGACGTCGCTGACCACGGGCGGCGTCACGGTGGACCTGTCGACCATCACGGGGTACGCGGGCGTGAACACCGTCAAGGCGCTCAGCCAGGACGGCTACCCCGCCGGCACGCTCGAGTCGTTCAGCCTCGGCTCGGACGGGGTCATCACGGGCACCTTCTCCAACAGCCTCAAGCAGGTCATCGGCCAGATCGCCATCGCCAGCTTCAACAACCCGGCCGGGTTGGAGAAGGCCGGCGGCTCGCTGTTCCAGACGACGGCGAACTCCGGTCTCGCCCAGGTCGGGACCCCGGGCTCCGGTGGCCGGGGTTCACTGGTCGGCGGTTCCCTGGAGATGTCCAACGTGGACCTGTCCCAGGAGTTCACCTCGCTGATCATCGCCCAGCGCGGGTTCCAGGCGAACTCCCGCATCATCACGACCTCCGACACCATCCTCGAAGAACTCATCAACCTCAAGCGCTAACCCCCCGCCCTCCCTCCCCGTCCCCCTCCCCTCCCCGCCCTCCCCGCCCTCCCCCTCCCGCGATTCCGAGGCTGTGCAGGTCCGCGGCCTGTGCAGCCTCGGAATCCCGGACGTCTCGAGGCTGCGGCGCGGAGGGGGCGGGGAGGCCCGATGCGCCCGATGCGCCCGCGCCTCCGATGCGCCTGGCACCAGCGCCCCGATGCGCACGCGCTCCGACCCTCCGATGCGCCCGAGCGCCCGCGCCTCCGACCCTCCCGTGCGCCAGCGCCCCGATGCGCCTGTGCGCCAGCGCCCCGATGCGCCCGCGCACCTGAGCTGCGACGCTCCCGGCCCCGATGTCCTCGGCTGCGTTTCCTCTCGCGCGATTCCGAGACCGTGCAGGTCCGCGACCTGTCTGGTCTCGGAATGGGCGGGGGAGCGGAGGGCGTGGGGCGGGGAGCAACCGGCGACGAACCGACCTCAGCCCTCGGTGGTGCCCGGCGTGTCCCGGACGACCGGACGAGGCGGAAGCCCCCGCGGCAGTGTCGGGCCGATGAATGCACGAGTCCCGCCCAGCTGGGTACCCCCGCATGCGCGAGCGCAGGGGGGTGCCTTCACCCGCAGCCAGGCGATCGTGGCAGGGGCGACCCGTGGCGCGATCGACTGGCGGATCCGGTCGGGTCGATGGCGGCTGGTCGCGGGCCTGGCCTACCGGCTGGCGGCGGACCCGGGAGGTGTCGCGACGGCGATGCACGCGGCGAACCTGACCTGGCCGGACTCGGTCGTGGCGCTCGGAACGGCGGCGCGGGCCCACGGTCTGCCCGTGCCCGACGACGGTCAGGTCCATGTGGTGCTCGCAACCACCCGGGCGCCGGCACGCCACCTCGTCCCCCACGAGATCAGGCTGGACCCGGGAGATGTCGTGCACATGGGCCCCGTCGCAGTCACCAGTCGGCGCCGGACCATCATCGACTGCCTCGGCAGATTGCCGCCCGACGATGCGCTCGACCTTCTGGCCTGGGTCTCGTCCCGCCGCCTGCTCGGCCCCGAGGACCTGGCGCAGTGGGTTCGCGCCCACCCGAGCCGCTGGGGCAACGTCGCGCGCAGCCGGGCAGCCGAACGTCTCGTGTCCGGTTCGATGAGCAGGGCCGAGGACCGGCTGCACGAGCTGCTGCGTCGGGCTGGTCTCGAGGGGTGGAGTGCAGGGGCGGACCTGTTCGAGCACGTGGGCGTCCACGCCCATGCGGATGTGTACTTCGAGACGGTGCGGCTTGTCGTCGAGGTCGACGGTCGTCGCGCACACGGTACGGATCGCTTCCAGGCCGACCGGACCAGGCAGAACCTGCTGATCGCGGCGGGCTGCGTCGTGCTGCGCTACACGTGGCTCGATCTGCAGGACCGTCCGGCGCTCGTGGTCGACCAGATCCGGTCGATGCTGCGAACCCTCGAACGCACCCACGTCGCCTGACCCGCGACCGCAGCCCAACGCCCGCTCCTCCCCCCGCTCCTCCCGGATTCCGGGGGTGTGCAGGACGAGGCCCTGCCCACCCTCGGAATCCGGGCCCAGGACTCCGACCCCGAACCCCGGCCCAGGACTCCGACCCCGAACCCCGGCCCAGGACTCCGACCCCGAACTCGGGCCCAGTACCTCGACCCGCGGGACCGAGTCGCGCGCAGACGGTCTCGTGAGACCCGGGATTCCGCGGCTTGGCAGG
>JAHIJU010000511.1 GCA_018898235.1 Actinomycetota bacterium
ACCCTGGAAAAGGCACCCTGGTGGGTGTTCTGGCGGGAGTTGTCGCACGAGGTCCATCTTGTGCCGGGAGAGCGGCTGTACTGCGTTTCCTCGGTTTTTGCGCCGGGAGGGTTGCGCACCCGTCTCTATCACCGCTGGGAGCATTATGATCCCTTTCGTGGTTGGGTTACCGTCTCCCGCATGGGCTTTGGCCTCTTTGGCGGCCGTGATGGCGGTTTTCGTGGCTACACCTACAAGCAGGAGGTGGCCCCGGGGCAATGGCGGGTGCATGTGGAAACCGAAAGCGGCCACACGGTTGTCGTCCATGCGTTCAGTGTGGTGACCGGTGCGCCGGTTGAACCGGACAGGGAGACGGTGTTGGGTTTGTGAGGGTAATGCTGTCGTTCCGGTTTTCTCTTCCAAACGGGAACAGTGCCGAGAGCCGTGAAGCAAAAAAATGTTGCTTCACGGCTCCACGCCTTGGTGCAGTAAGTATCCTGGGTGCGGTTTTTTCTCTTTTTTTTGGCCGTTCGTATGTGTTACCCTTTGTCTGCATCAATGACCTATTCCAGGATCAATCTTTGGATGAAAAAGACAATTTTTCTTATTCTGCTTGGAGGCGCAGCCCTCATGGCGAATGGCTGCTCCTCGGTGCGAACGGTCCCTCCCGAGACAATGGGCCCCGATGTGTACCGGATCAGCGCCTGGGGCACCTCTAAAAAAATTCTTCGCGAAACGGTGCAAAGCGCCAATGATCGGTGTGCGCAAGAGAAGAAACAGTACCTCTTCGTGAAGAATATTTTTCAGTACGGCAGCCGCCTGGGCATCGACATGATCTCCTATGAACTGTATTTTACCTGTGTCGAAGCCGGGGATCCACGCCTGAAGGCCCGGAAATCCCCGCTGAGTCCCACGGAGGAAAAGGCGGAAGAACCAGCGATACAGACGGTCGTCCCGGACAGGGAGCCCCCTGTCCGGGAGCAGCACAGTCCTGTCGAGAAACCGGTGGAGGAGAAGGTTGAAATCAGTCCGGGCAAGGAAGCGGCTCCCGCCCCGGAGAAGGCAAGCCCTGCCCGGGAGCCGGCTGGCGAGAAGCCCGTTATCAGCCCCGGTGCGGCGGCAAATCCCAAGGTTTCCGAAGAGCAGGTGCGCCCGGAGAAGCCCGGGATGGGAGAACCCGAGAACCTGCGGAAAGACGGCTCCGCCCTCACCAACGAAGCCGAGCGGGACATCCCTGTCATTGTAGAGCCCTTGTCCAAATAACCTGATTTTTTGCCCGGCGTCGGGACGGAAGCGGCAGAGCGGAGGAAGGGGTGGGGAGAGGGGTGAATCCCCTTGTGGCGTCCGGACGCTGGAGTGTGTGATAGGCTGACAAGAACACGAATGATATGGAGGTACGCCATGCGATTCTCTCTTGCCGCGATCCTGGTGTTGCTGGCTCTCATTGCCCCCCCGCCGCTTGCTGCCGCCACCGTCGAATACGACCTCGTCATTGCCGAACAGGAGGTCAACCTCACCGGACGCCCGACTGCGGGCATGACCATCAATGGCGCCATTCCCGGTCCGCTCCTGCGCTTCACCGAGGGCGATCTTGCCCGCATCCGGGTCCATAACGCCATGGAGACCGAGACCTCGATCCACTGGCACGGCCTGCTGGTGCCGCCGGGCATGGACGGCGTGCCCTATGTCAGCTTCCCGCCCATTCAGCCCGGTGCCACCTTTACCTACGAATTTCCCCTCCGCCAGAGCGGTACCTACTGGTATCATTCCCATTCCGGTCTCCAGGAGCAGCGCGGCGTCTACGGCGCCATGGTCATTGCCCCGCGCGGGAGCATTGCCCCGGAGATCCCGGAACAGGTGATTCTTTTTTCCGACTGGACCGACGAGGATCCCCATGCGGTGCTGCGGACCCTGAAACGCGGCAGCGACTGGTACGCGGTGGCCAAGGGCAGCGGCCAGTCCCTGCTGGGTGCCGCGCGGCTCGGCAGGCTGGGGGATTTTCTGAAGCGCGAACTCCAGCGCATGCCGCCCATGGACATCGCCGATGTGGCCTACGACCGTTTCCTGGCCAACGGCCAGCAGGAAATCGTGCTGCCTGCCGCGCCGGATCAA
>JAHIJU010000260.1 GCA_018898235.1 Actinomycetota bacterium
CACATCGTGCAGGGCTTCGCGCTCTCGGGCCTGAAGTGAACGATCCGGTGAACCAGGAGACGTACGTGATCAGCAGCTCGACGAGTCCGACCGCCACCTTCGTGCACGCCCGTGACGGACGGTTGGCCGACGGCGGCGGCGAGCTGCTGCTGCGGGGCGTCGCGCTCGGCGGGTGGCTGCTCCCCGAGGGCTACATGTGGCGGCTCGGCGACCACGCCTCCGCCCCGCGGCAGATGGAAGCCCTCGTGACGCAGTTGGTCGGGCCGGCGCGCGGCCAGGAGTTCTGGACCCGGTACCGCGACGCCTTCGTCACGCGGGCCGATGTCGCGGCCGCCGCCGCCGCGGGGTTCGACCACCTGCGGGTGCCCATCAACGCCCGCATCGTCCAGGACGAGGCGGGGGAGCCGATCGAGGCCGGCTACCGGCTGCTCGACCGGGTCATCGGCTGGGCGGCCGAGGCGGGTCTGCGGGTGCTGCTCGACCTGCACGGCGCACCCGGCGGGCAGACCGGCACCAACATCGACGACTCGCCCCGGGGGCTGCCCGAGCTGTTCATGGACGCCCGGTACCGCGCGCTCACGCTGCGGCTGTGGACCGATCTGGCGACCCGGTACGCCCACGAACCGGCCGTGCTCGGCTACGACCTGCTCAACGAACCGCTGCCGAACGACTGGCAGCACACCTACGCCGACGACCTCGTGCGGCTCTACCAAGACCTCACCGCGCGGATCCGGAGCGTCGACCCCGACCACCTGCTGGTCTACGAGGGCACCCACTGGGCGACCAACGTCGACATCTTCGACCGGGTCTGGGACGCCAACTCCTGCATCCAGTTCCACCGCTACTGGTCGGCCCCCGACGCGGCCGGGATCGAACGCTTCCTGCGGCTGCGCGACCGGCTGGGCCTGCCGCTCTACATGGGCGAGGGCGGCGAGAACACCCTCGAGTGGCTCTACACCGCGGCCCGGCTCTACGAGCGCCACGAGATCGGCTGGAACCTGTGGACCTGGAAGAAGGTCGACACCCGCACCTCACCCGTCTCGGTCCCGGCCCCCGACGGCTGGGACGCGTTCGTCGCCAGCGCCGACGGCACCCCGCGGCTGGGGCCGGACGAGGCCTGGCGGGTGCTGGAGGACCTGCTCGCCGCCCTGCCGTACGACCGGGCCGAGCACCGGCCCGACGTCGTGCGCGCCGTCCTCGGCCGGGCGCCCGCCGTGCTGCCCGCGTGGGGCTTCGGCTTCCGCGGGCCCGGTGCCTCGTTCGGGGCAGCGCACGACGACGCACATCCGGTGCTGCGCGCCGAGGAACCGGTCGCCATCGTCTGGGCCGGTCAGGGACCGCACCCGGACAACCCGTTCGAGCAGAACGACGGCCGTCCCTACACTCCCCAGGAAGAGCTGGCGGTCGACCTGCACCCGGGTGACTGGCTCGAGTTCGAGCTGGACGCCGCGCCCGATGCGCGGCACTACACCGCCGTCACGCGCGAGGGAGTGAGCGACGCCATCGACCTCCAGATGAGCGAGAGAGGCCTGCGGGCGACCGCCCGACGTCGGGCCACCCTGCTGCGTCTCGTGCGCACGGTTGAGCCCCGGGGATGACGACCGACCCGTCGGCGCGCTCGGCGCGGGACGCCGGCACCGTCACCTCGTTGCGGTTGCGCAACCGCACCCGCGTGCTGCGGCACGTCATCCTCAACCCGCAGACCACCCGCGCGGAGATCGCCCGACGATGCCGGCTGTCCGCGGCGAGCGCGGCGAACCTGGTCGCGGACCTGATCGGCGAAGGACTCGTCGTCGAGACCGGGCAGGTGGCCTCCGAGGGCGGCCGTCCCATCGCGCTGCTCGCGCCGCAGCCCGACGGTGCGTACACGATCGGTGTCGACATCGGTGAGCGCGGGGTGGCCGTCGAGCTGTTCGACCTGGCCATGAGCGTGGTCGACAAGGAGTTCCGCGGCGGGCACGCCGAGGAGACCCCGGACAAGCTCGCCCGCGACCTCAACGAGGCCGTCGGCGCCCTGCGCGAGCGCAACTCCGTGCAGTGGGGCCGCGTGCTCGGCGTCGGCCTCGCGATGCCCGGCATCGTCGAGACGGACGAGAGCGGCGCCCAGACGCTGTACGCCCAGAACCTCGGCTGGCCCCCGGTCCCGATCGGCGATCTGCTCGCGGTCGACGTGCCGGTCCACGCCGACAACGGTGGCAAGACGCAGGCCCGGGCCGAGCTGTGGTTCGGCGCCGCGCGGGGCGTCGACCACGCCGTCGTCGCACTGCTCGGCCGTGGGGTGGGCGTCGGCCTGGTCCAGGACGGTCGGTTGCAGGCCGGCTCCCGCAGCAGCGCGGGCGAGTGGGGGCACACCAAGATCGAACGCGGTGGGCGGCTGTGCAGCTGCGGCGGTCGGGGCTGCGTCGAGGCCTACGTCGGCGCGCAGGGGATGCTCGACGCCTGGGCGG
>JAHIJU010000026.1 GCA_018898235.1 Actinomycetota bacterium
CACCACCCGGGTCTCGACGCCGGCCACCGGGGCGGCGGGTGGGGGCGGTGGTGGCTCCTCGGACGGTTCCAGGCCGCCGGCGCGCATCAGGGTCGCCTTGTAGGCGCGGGCCGCGTCGGAGACGCGGGCCTCCTCGCCGAGCAGGGTGAGCAGCGAGGTGTCCCGGGCTGCCGTCCTGGCCAGGAGCGTGGCCACCCCGTCGAGACGTTTGAGCTGCTCGGCGCGTCGCGCCTCGCTCAGGCCGCCGTCGGCCATCACTCGGGCCCGCTCCTGGCGCACCAGCAGTGCGACGACCTGGAACTTCGTGCGCACCGCCGGGCGCGTCGGCGGTCGCTGCACGGAGCTGTCGACCTCGTGGGCGACCTGCGCGAGCACCGGGAGGATCCCCCGCTCGGCCGGACGCGGGGCGCGACGGCGCTGGGCGCCCGGGTTGGGGCGTGCGCCACCGGACCGACGTCGGCCTGGTTGTGCCACATCTCCTCCTTCGCAGCATCCGCACCGCAGCTGCGGTACGGCACGCCGGTCCGCCGCCGGTGAGGTGGCAGACCTCGCGCCCGGTGCCGGGGCGACCCGGGTCGGGTTCCCGAGACCAGACGTCGGCTCTGCGCACCCCGTCGCGACCGGGGACGCCTGCTGATCCGTCCGTCGGTCGGGTGCACACCGATGGCACGCCACCGGGCGCGCCGGTGAACCACAGCGTGGGCACGGCTGTGGCCACGCGGATACCCGGAGAACCTTGAGCGTCCCGCCGGGCGCATCGACCGGGACCGGCCGGTGCGCGATCGAACCTTGAGGTCACATCATGCCGCAGACGACGTGCCGCGAGGGCCGCCCCACGCCCACGCCGCGACGCTATGCGACCTCGACCTGGACCAGGTACGAGTGCTCGGGCCTGATCGCCAGCGCAGCAAGTCCGGTCGTCGCGAGGGTGCGACCCGACAGCACGGGCTCGCGGCCCATCCAGACGGGGTCGGCCTGCTGGGCCTGACCGCCGTCGGCCAGCGGCACCACGCTCACCCGGTAGCGCGTGTCGGGGGCGAGCCCGGGGAGGGTGACCCTGCCCAGCGGCCAGCTCGGCGACCGTCCGAGGTACGCGACCGAGTACAGCGCGCGGGACCGGTCGGGCGCGACCACGCCGTGGCAGCTGAGCGACGGTTCGACGATGTCGCAGTTGACGACCGTGCCGGTGTGCAGCAGCTCGCGGCGCTCCTTGTACGCCGCGACCCACTGCGCCGTGGCGGCAAGGTCGTCGTCGGACAGCCGGGTGAGGTCGAGCTCGAGCCCGAAGTGGCACCACAGCGCAGTCTCGGCACGGAACGCCAGCTCGTGCGCACGTCCCGTGGTGTGGGAGGGCGAGCTGCCCAGGTGGGCGCCGATGACCTCAGGCGGCAGCAGCAGCTGGGTCCATCGGTGCATGTCGCGCCGTTCGAGCGGGTCGTTGCAGTCCGAGCCCCACACCCGCTGGGTCCGTTCGAGGATCCCGAGGTCGACCCGCCCTCCGCCGGAGGCGCACGACTCGATCTCGAGCCCGGGGTGCCGGGCGTGCAGCTCATCCATGAGCCGGTAGGTCGCCAGCGTCTGCGCGTGGGCGGCCGGGACACCGGACGGGCCGTGCCCGGCCTCCACCAGGGGCCGGTTGTGATCCCACTTGAGGTAGTCGATCGGGTACTCGACGAGCAGCGCGTCCAGGCACCCGAGGATGTGCTCGAAGCACTCCGGGTGGGTCAGGTCGAGCACGTGCTGGTTGCGGCAGCTGTACCCGACCCGACCGCCCGTCTGCATCAGCCATTGCGGGTGCGACCGCGCCAGGTCCGAGTCGAGGTTGACCATCTCCGGTTCGACCCACAGCCCGAACTGCATCCCGAGCGAGCGCACGGTCGAGATGAGCGGTCCGAGCCCGTCGGGCCACACCTGGTGTGACACCTGCCAGTCGCCGAGCGCCCGGTGGTCGTCGCGGCGGTCGCCGAACCACCCGTCGTCGAGCACGAACCGCTCGACCCCCACGGCCGCGGCGCGCTGCGCGAGCGCGCTGAGCCGGCCCAGGTCGTGGTCGAAGTACACGGCCTCCCAGGTGTTGAGGACGACGGGGCGCGGGCTGGACGCGTACGACGGCAGCGCCCGCACCCATGCGTGGAACCGCGCGGCCATCTCGTCGAGCCCGACGCCGTACGACGCCACCAGCCACGGACCCTCGTAGGTGTCCCCGGGGGCGAGCACGAGCTCATGGGGGAGCAGCAGCTCACCGGCGCCGAGCACCCGGGCCCCGTTGTGGCAGCGCTCGCCGTACAGCTCCTGGTTGCCGCTCCACGCCAGGTGCAGACCCCAGACCTCGCCGTGCCGGAACCCGAAACCGGGCACGCCGGCCACGAGCAGATAGGGGGAGTCCAGCCCGCTGCGGCCGGTGCGGACCTCGCGGGAGTGGACGCCGACGTCGAAGCCGGTGCGCTGCGGGGTCCGCTCGGCGATGTGCCGGCCGGTGAAGTCGAGCAGCTCGCCCGCCTGGTCGGGCACGGGCAGCGCTACCCGCAGGCGTTCCAGCTCGTACGGCTCGTCGTCGCTGGTGTTCACGAGAGTCGCCCGCGTGCGCAGCAGACCGGAGCCGCGCAGCTCGACCTCGAGCCGCACCTGCAGGTGGGCCACCTCGTCGGTCGCGGTGGAGGTGAGGGCCCGGCCGCCGTCGTCGAGCGCACGCAGCTGGTGGACGCACGCGGACATGGAGGGCGACCAGTCCCGCCCGTTCCTCGACCCCTGGATGCCGGGCCGTCCGATCCAGCCAGCCTCGTGCTCGGGGAGCAGGCTGACACCGTGGACGGTGTCGGTCGGGCTGTGGTGGAGCGGCGGTTCGACGGCCGTCGCGAGGTCGGCGAGCCCGGTGTCGTCGAGGTCGCCAAGGTCGGCGCCCCAGTGCAGCAGCCGGGGGAGCCGCCGACCGCCGGTGGCCAGCACCACGCTCACGCCGCCGGCGCGGAGGTGGACGAACTCGGTGTCGACGGTCGAGGTGGTGCGAGGCATCAGGCTTCCTTGTCCTGGTGATCGGTGCGGCCCCGGGGGGGCGGACCCGGCTGCCGCAGCTGCGACCCTAGACGAACCTCGGCGATCCTCGGTCGGGCGCCTGCCGGCCGGTCGCGGGGTCGACGACTGTGCCCGGCAGGCGCGGCAGGGGGTCTCGTCCTAGCCTCGCCGTGGGTGCCGCGCCGCCCACCCGTGGCCGAGAGTCGAGAGGATGCCCGCCCATGACCGAGGACAGCGCCGAGAACGGGTCCGACGGGTTCAGCGCGCAGGAGCGCGCCGCGATGAAGCAGCGCGCCGCCGAGCTGCGGGCCGAGGGCAAGAAGGGCGCCAAACGGGCCGACGGGCTGCAAGCGGTGCTCGACGCCATCGCGAGGATGGCTCCGGACGACCGCGCGCTGGCCGAACGGGTGCACGTCACGGTGACGGCCACGGCACCCGACCTGGTTCCCAGGACCTGGTACGGGATGCCGGCGTACGCGAACGCCGACGGGAAGGCCGTCGTGTTCTTCCAGGACTCGGGCAAGTTCGGCTACCGGTACTCGACGCTCGGGTTCCAGGACACCGCGCACCTCGACGACGGTGACCTGTGGCCCGTCGCGTACGCGTTGTCCGCCTGGACGCCCGCCGTCGAGGAGCGGGTCGTTGCGCTGGTCAGGGCTGCGATCTCCTGAGCTCGCGCCGAGCCGGCGACCGTGTGCCGGCCGTTGCGGCCCGGCATCGGGGGGCTCAGTCGCCGTCGTGCCCGGACCGGAGCCTCTTGGTGGCCGAACGCCGGCTCTTGGCGGCCAGGCGGCGCTCCTTCGACCCGCGGGTCGGCCGCGTCGGGCGCCGTTGCCGGGCCGGTGGGCCGATGCCGTCCGCGACGAGCGCGGCCAGCCGTCGTTCAGCGGCGGCGCGGTTGCGCAGCTGCTCGCGGTGCTCGGACGCGGTGACGGTGAGGGTGCCCGACACCAGACGTGAACCGAGCCGTTCGACCATCCGGGTCCGCTGCAGCTCGGTCAGCACCGCGGACGACATGACGTCCCAGCTCAGCTCCACCCGCGAGTCCGCGGTGTTGACCCCCTGCCCGCCCGGACCGGATGACCGGGAGAACCGCACGCCCAGCTCGGCGCGGGGGATCACCAGCGACGCCGTCACCTGCAGGCCCGTCGTCATGGCCCCGATCGTGCCACGCGGCCGTCCCCGGGGTCCGGCTCAGGCCGCCCCCGAGGACTCCGTCGACTGCACGCGGTCGCGACCGGCGGCCTTCGCCCGGTACATCAGCTCGTCCACCCGTCGCAGCACCGAGGTCGCCGCCTCGTCGGGCGTCAGCTCGGTGACGCCGAAGCTGGCGGTGACACGCAACCCCACCGCGTCCGTCAGCTCCCGTGGCACGGCGTGCCGCAACCGTTCGGCCAGCTGGACGGCCGCCTGACGGTCGGTGGCCGGGAGCACGATCGCGAACTCCTCGCCGCCCAGCCGCGCCAGCAGATCGCCCTCGCGGACCGTGCCGGCCGCGACCTGGGCGACCACCCGTAGCACCCGGTCGCCCAGATCGTGCCCGAACGAGTCGTTGACCTGCTTGAAGTGGTCGAGGTCGAAGTACACGATGCTCACGCGGTGCGTGGGGCCGACGAGTCCGGCCTGGTGCCCGAGCTCCTCGAGCAGGCGCCGGCGGTTGGCGATACCGGTGAGCTCGTCCAGGTAGGCCATGTCGCGCATCCTGGAGGCCGTCGCGTCGGCGCGGGCCGCGTCGGCCACGGCGGACGTGACGTGCTCCTTGGCCCGGGACAGCACGAGCAGGAGCACGAGGAACACCCCCAGATAGACGCAGTACCGCACGGCGAGCCACTGGTACTCGGCGCCTCCGTCCAGCCGTGCCAGGCCGATCGCGAGAACCGTGGTGATCGCGACCGAGTAGACGGCCCCGTGCACCAGCGCGGTCCTGGTGCGCTGGAACAGGAAGCCGACGATGAGGCACACCACCACGCCGAGCAGCGGCGTCGGCATCAACGACGCCCACGCGCCCGGCGCGTCGGCGGCCTGGCTCAGGCGACCCCAGGCGACGGCGATCCAGGCCACCTCGAGCAGGACCAGGATGGTGATCGCCACCTGCTTGGACCACTGCGACCTGAACACCAGGATCCAGCCGAACACCAGGAGCACGGCACCCAGCGGCGGGTAGCCCCAGCGGACCCAACGGTCGGTGTCCTGGTCGGCGATCCAGGTGCCGGCGATCACAGGAGCACCCACCAGGATGCCGATCACGACGACGCGACGGGCCAGCCCGGCGAGATCGGCGCCGGGCCGAGGTCCGCTCTGGCGGGTACTCTCCACGACGCCTCGTCTCTGCCACGCGGGACACCGTCCGGCGGCCGCGGCGGTCAAGTCTCCCATCGGAGGGCCACGGGTGCCCGTACCCGCGCCGGGGAGGCACCGTCCGCCCGAAGGGGGGCCGCGGGTCGCCGTTGCCGTGACCTCAGGAGCGGGTGTGCGACGATCTGGCCGAGTCGCGCGGGGGAAGGTCGGTCCAGATGAACAGGCGCAGGGGCGTCGTGCTGACGGCTGCCATCGGGCTGCCGCTCGTCCTGGCGGGCGTCGCGTACGCGGTGCACTTCCAGGACCGGGCGCTGCCCTGGACCACCGTCGCCGGTCAGTCGGTGGTGGGCCAGACCCGTGAGCAGGTGGCGACCTCCGTCAAGGCGCGCGCCGAGGCGGTGACAGTGACGGTGACGGCCGGCGCGGCCTCGCGTACCGGGACGCTCACCGAGCTGGGCTGTCCGGTGGACGTGGACGCCACCGTCGACGCGGTGTTCGCCGCCAACCACTCGTGGACCTCCTTCGCCTCCGCCCTGGTCTCCCGCCACCGGGTGACGGCGGTGGTCGAGCCCGTCGGGACGACGGTCGGCACGGTGATCGACGCGCTCGTCGCGGGTTCGGGGAGGGCCGGGTCCGATGCGACCGTCGGCCTGGCGCCCGACGGGGCGTCCTTCACCGTCACGGCGCCGGTGCCGGGGCAGACCGTGAGTCCTGCCGACTACCGCACCGCTGTCGGGGGCGCCGCCGGCGACCTTGCCTCGCGGGACGTGACGCTGACGATGGTCGAGGCCGTCCCCGCGGTCACCACCGAGCAGGCCCAGCGGGTCGCCGATGCGGCCAACGCGATGGTCGCTCCTGCGGTCTCGGTCTCCGACGGCACCGATCTGCATGCGGCCACCGCCGCGGACAAGGCGGCCTGGGTCACCGTCCCGATGGACGACGGCACGCCGGGGCGCCCGACACTCGACACGACGAAGGTCGGCGCCTGGGTCGATCAGGTCGCCGCCGCGACGAACGAGGCCGTGACCGAGGGTGTCCGCATCGTCGACGCCGAGGGCGCTGTCATGTCGGTGGTGCAGCGTCCGGCCGATGGGCGGACCGCCAGCAACGTCGACGCGGTCGTCGCCGAGCTGGCGGCGGCGTTGAGCGCGGGCAAGGACTACGCGGGAACCCTCACCTACGACACCGTCAGCGCCACCTGGACGGATCAGCAGGTCGCCGCCGGCGACCTCGTCTACGCGGCGGCGGACGACGAGAAGTGGATCGACGTCAACCTGGCGAAGCACACGATGACCGCCTACCAGGGCGGCGCGGTCGTGCGGGGCCCGATCGCCATGGTCAACGGCGCGAAGGCCACCCCGACGATCGTGGGCACGTTCCACATCTACAGCAAGGTCCGGACCCAGACCATGCGCGGGGACAACGCCGACGGCACGAGGTACGAGACCCCGGACGTCCCGTGGATCTCCTACTTCTACTCGGGGTACGCGCTGCACGGCGCACCGTGGCGGGCGTCGTTCGGGTACGCGGGCTCCCACGGGTGCATCAACCTGCCGGTGCCGGTTGCCCAGTGGATCTACACCTGGGCGCCGGTCGGGACGGCCGTCGTCACCCACCGCTGACGGCCGGCTCCCGGTGCTGCGCGTGACGGCTCAGGTGCGGGGCTCCCGGCCTACCGCGATGGCCAGGGGCCGACGGCCACGTTGTAGCGCGGTACGCGCGGCAGACCTGCGACCCTGGTGAGCGAGTCGACGCCGGCGTCCACCGGGAACGTCGTGACGAGTCTCGCCCGGCCGTCGATGACGTGGGAGTAGACCAGCGCGGCGGAGCTCGCGCCGGGGCTGCGCCAGATGACGGTGACCAGCTGTCCGCCGTACCCGTCGGGGTCGTCGCGCCGGTGCAGCACGTGCTCGCTCCTCGATCCGAGCGCGACCGGCAGTGCGCACGCCGTCACGCGGCCCAGCAGGCTGTCGCCGGCCGGTACCCGCCAGGGCTGGAAGTGGTGCGGGTCGCAGCCGAAGGCCTGCGCGAGCGCGCCCTGGGTCCAACGGGCCCGTTTGGGCCCGTACGGCGTCGCGGCCGGTGACAGCAGGTAGCCGTAGGTGTGGGCCAGACCGGCGTTCGCGTACGGATAGCGCACCTCGACACCGGCGAGCCGTCCGAGCGACTCGAGCACGCCGGCCGCGAGCACCGGTTCGCCGGTGTTCTCGTCGACCACGGTCGAGCGGGCCCAGTCGTCGAACCGGCCGGTCCGGCGATCGACGGCGATCTGCCGGCGGACGTAGTCGAGCGCGTCGAGCGCCCGGACCGGGTCCGAGGCGGTCCAGGTGGACACCTGGGCCAGGTGCTGCTCGGCGCGGACGTCCTCGGATGCCGGCTGCGTGCGGGGGCCGGGTTTCACGACCCGAGAGTTTACGCAGTGTTCACCGCCACGTGGCCGATCCGTCCAGATCGGACCAATACCGTGGACGAGGCGTCCACGAGGGGCGTCACCCTGGCACAAGGCGGCTCGTGAACGACTCCGGCAGCATCGTCCTCTTCGACTTCGACGGCACGGTCGCGACCGGTCCCGGGCCGGTGCTCGCCTACGCCCGGGCGGTCGCCGCCGCCCTCCCCGAGGCCGACGGTGCGCACCTCGTCGAGCGCGTCGCGGACGGCTGGGAGCGCCGGACCCCGGTCGACGGCGCCGTCCCGCTCGACGGCTATGACCTGGTCCGGATCCTCGCGACCCGCGCGGGCGCCGACCCGGCCGCCCTCGACGCCGCCTATCTGACCAGCCGTTCCCTGCTCGCCGGCCCGCACGCCCCCGTGGTCGCACCCGACGGCCTGGCCGAGCTGCTGCGCCTGCTGCGCACGCACGCGACCGTCGTGCTGGCCACGAACGCGCCGGACATCCGGCTCGAGGCAGCCCTCGACCACCTCGGGCTGACCGACGGCTTCGACGAGGTCATCAGCTCCGCCGCCAAGCCCGCGATGGTGCCGGCCCTGCTCGACCGGGTCGAGGCCCGGCACGCCGGGGCGACCCGCGTGCTGTCCGTCGGCGACGTCTGGGCCAACGACCTCGCACCCGTGCACGCCCGCGGGTATGCGACCGCCCTGGTCGGTGAGGTCCCCCCGGGGGCCGAGCCCACCTTCCACGCCCGGGACCTGCCGTCCCTCTATCCCTCGATCACGCACTGGGCCCGGTCCGCCTGACCCGGTCACCTGTCCCGTCCGCCACCTCCACCCGCACCACCCCACCGAAGGAAGACCATGAAGAAGACCAAGACGCTGGCCGCCTCGGCCGCGTTCCTCGCCGCCCTCGGCGCGCTCACGGCCTGCGGCTCGTCCGCCTCAGCCGGCGCCTCCGCCACCCCGCAGAACCCGACCTCGCTGGTGCTGGCCCTCGTGCCCTCCCAGGACCAGTCGGGTCTGGTCGACACCGCCAAGCCCCTCACCGACTACCTGAGCCAGAAGCTCGGCATCCCCGTCACCGGCGTCGTCTCCAAGGACTACCAGGCCGCGGTCGAGGCTATGGGTGCAGGCCAGGCCCAGATCGGTTTCCTGCCCTCGCTCCAGCTCTGGCAGGTCAGCGACAAGTACGGGGCGTCGGTCGTGCTGCAGACCGAGCGCAACGGCAACATCAGCTACCCGGCACAGTTCATGACCAACAACCCGGACAAGTACTGCACCGACAAGCCCGTCGAGCGTGACGGCAAGCTGTTCTGCAACGGTGCCGACGCCATGAAGGGCCCGGCCGGTCTCGACTCCATCACCAAGGTCAAGGGCGCCAAGGTCGCCGTGCTCGGCCCCGCCTCGCCGGCCGGCTACATCTACCCGATCCTCGCCCTGCAGGAGGCCGGGATCAACACCGACACCGACATCAAGCAGATCCCCGTGACCGCGAACGACGCCTCCGTGCTGGCCGTCTACAACGGCGACGCCGAGGTGGGCTTCAGCTTCTGGGACGCCCGTGACGTCGTCGCCAAGGACACCCCCGACGTCGGCAAGAAGGTCGTCGTCTTCGCGCTCACCGACGAGATCCCCAACGACGGCGTCGCGCTGACCAAGGACCTGCCCGCCGCCATGCAGGCCGAGATCACCAAGGACCTGGAGGACTACTCCAGCTCCGACGAGGGCTCGAAGGTGCTCAAGTCCATCTACTCGATCACCAAGCTCGCACCGGCCGACCCGTCCAGCCTCGACGTCGTCGCCCGGGCCGCCGCCAAGCTCGGCCTGTCCTAGCAGATGACCGCCACAGTGCAGGGTGCGGGTGCCGGGGCCGTCCTCCCGGCACCCGCACCGTGGGACATCCGGCTGCGTGACGTCCTGGTCCGCTACCCCAACGGGGTCGTCGGCCTCGACGGCATCACCCTCGACATCGAGGCCGGCGAGATGGTTGCCGTCGTCGGACTGTCCGGATCGGGCAAGAGCAGCCTGATCCGGACCGTCAACGGGCTCGTGCCCGTCACCTCCGGCACCGTCGAGGTCGGCGCCCGGCGGGTCGACACCGCCCACGGCCGCGAGCTGCGGGCCCTGCGCGGTCAGATCGGCATGATCTTCCAGAGCTTCAACCTGGCCGGCCGCGCGAGCGTGCTGTCCAACGTGCTCGTCGGACGGCTCACGCACGCCGCCACCTGGCGCACGCTCCTGGGCGCTTACACCGACCAGGACAAGGCCATCGCGTTCGAGGCGCTCGACCGGGTCGGCATCCTCGACCGGGCGTACCAGCGCGCCTCGCACCTGTCCGGCGGGCAGCAGCAGCGGGTCGCCATCGCCCGCGCGCTCGCGCAGACGCCG
>JAHIJU010000261.1 GCA_018898235.1 Actinomycetota bacterium
CAGGCCACCGTGAGCGTCGGCATGATCGCCAGCGTCAACGGGATCCGCAGCCGCCAGACCGTGCCCTTGCCCAACGTGGACTCGACGTCGACGGTCCCGCCGATGCCCTCGATCTTGGTGCGCACCACATCCATGCCGACCCCGCGGCCGGACACCTTGGTGACCTTCTCGGCGGTGGAGAAGCCGGGCAGGAAGAGCAGCTGCAGCAGATCGGCCGGGCTCATCCCGGCCACCTGCGCGGCGGTCCGGACGCCCTTGGCGACGGCGGCCTCGGCCACCTTCACCGGGTCGATCCCGCGGCCGTCATCGGCCACCTCGACGACCACCTGGCCGCCCGCGTGGTACGCCCGCAGCGAGAGCACGCCCTTGGCGGGCTTGCCCGCGGCGATCCGCACATCGGCCGGCTCGACGCCGTGGTCGACCGCGTTGCGCACCAGGTGGGTGAGCGGGTCCTTGACCGCCTCCAGCAGGCTGCGGTCGAGCTCGGTCTCCTTACCGGTCATCTCCAGCACGACCTCGCGGCCGCAGGCGGCGGCCAGGTCGCGCACGACGCGTGGCATCTTGGACCACACGTGCTCGATGGGCTGCATGCGCGTCTTCATGACGCCCTCCTGCAGCTCACCGGCGATCAGGTTGAGGCGCTGGGAGGCCCGGACCAGCTCGGCCTCCTCGGACCCCTGCGCGAGCCGGGTGATCTGGTTGCGCGCGAGCACCAGCTCACCGACCTGGCGCATCAGGGAGTCCAGGACCTCGACGTCCACCCGGATGGACGTCTCGTTGGCACCGCGTGGTGCTCCGGTGGGCGCCTCTTCGGCGAGCGCGGTCCTCGCGGCCGGGACGGCTGCGGGGGGCTGCTCAGCGACCGGCGGCTCGGCGACGGGCGGCTCGGCAGCCGGGCCCTGCCGCTGCTCGGGCAGGGCCGGGGCGGCGTCACCCGCGCCGGTCTGCTCGGCCGGGCGTCGGCCGATGATCTTCTTGGCCAGCGGACCGGCGGGGGCCGTGGCGTCGGCGGGGGCCGGCGCGACGTCGGCAACCGGCTCCTGCGGCTCGGCGACGGGCTCGTCCACCGTGGTCCCGGCGGCGGGCGCCGGCTCGGCGGCGGGCTCGGGTGCCGCCGGGGCGGGCGCGGCAGGTGCAGCAGCGGCAGGCGCTGCGGCGGGGGTCGGGGTCGGCGGTGCGACGGGCGGGACGACACCGGCGCGCAGCGCCTCCACCGCGGCGACGACCTCGTCGACGTCGACATTGCCCTCGGAGCCGTCCTTCTCGACGGCGCCGAGGATCGCGCGGACCGTGTCCGTGATCCGCAGCAGCACATCGGTGGTGCGCTGGTCCATCTGGCGCTTGCCGTCGCGCAGCTCGACGAGCAGGGACTCACCGACGTGGGTGACCCGCTCCAGTCGTCCGAAGCCCAGGAACCCGCTGGTGCCCTTGATCGTGTGCACCGTGCGGAAGATGCTCGACAGCAGCGACCGTGAGCCTGGCTCGCCCTCGAGCTCCACCAGGTCCCGGTCGAGCTGGTCGAGGTTCTCATAGCTCTCGACCAGGAACTCCCGAACGATGTCCTCGTTGTCGTCCACGCGTGTCCTCCAAGTCCGATCCCCCGTGCAAGGTGCTCATCGACCCCACGCACGCGAACCTGAGAACTTGACAGGACCGGCCGCCGTCTGCTGCTCCGTGATCAGCGGACGAAGCCCGAGACCTCCGCGGCTGCGGCGGCCGACGGCTCGTTCGACCGGTGGGTGAACCATCCGGCCACGACCTACCTCCACCGGCCCGGACGACCTGCGCCGCGGGACCGGCGCCCGCCGCACAGCTGCGCTCAACGCGCCGTGACGTAGCCCGAGACGGCCTGACGGATCTCGGTCGCGGCCTGGGTGAGCAGGCCGATCTGCTGCTGGACCTCGTCGACCACGACGGCGCTCGACCCGGCCGAGCGGGCCACGCCGCCGATCGAACCGGCGATCTGCTCGGAACCGGCCGCCGCCTCGTCCACGCCGCGACTCATGGTCGTGGTGGTGATGGCCTGCTCCTCGACGGCGGCGGCGATGGTGGTCTGGTAGTCGTTGATCGACCCGATGATCGAGCCGATCTCCTCGATCGCCTCGACCGCACCGTCGGTGTCGTGCTGGATGGCCTCGATCTGACGGACGATGTCCCCGGTGGCCCGCGCCGTCTCCTGGGCCAGGTCCTTGACCTCACCCGCGACGACCGCGAAGCCCTTGCCCGCCGCCCCGGCGCGGGCGGCCTCGATGGTC